>JBIKOF010000095.1:0-6568 GCA_044358205.1 Gammaproteobacteria bacterium
GCTGCCTGCAGATTCTGGGCTACGATCACCACAGTCAGGATCTCTCGCTTGTCCCGCGTCTCATGCGCGGCGAGTGGGCCCGGGTGATGGAAATTGCAGAGGCGCATGAGAGTTTCGAGGATTGGCCGTGGCCGGTTATCTACCGCGAACTCGACCGCGCATTCCCTGGCAGCCGTTTCATCCTGACCTGCCGCGAGCCGGGCGACTGGCTTGAAAGCTATCGCGCCATGCTCGCGATGGAAGGCACGGCGAGCGAAGACATGAACCGGATTCGGAACTGGCTTTACGGTCTGCCGTTCCCGGACATCACCGACGCCGGATTGTTGTCCCGATTCGACCGCCACCGCGAGGAGGTTTTGACCTACTTCGCCGATCGCCCGAAGGATTTGCTGGTGGTTGACTGGGCGCGCGGTGACGGCTGGCAGGTGCTTTGCCAATTCCTCGATTCGCCCACTCCCGAGATGCCGTTTCCGCACCTCAATCGTAGACCCAGCTCATGAGCAGTCGATAGCCGAAAGCGAGCACGGTCGCACCCACAAAAATACCCAGAATCCCGCCGGAAGCCGCGCCCCCCAGCGCGCCAATGAGCACAACCGGCATGGGCACGTCCGTGCCGCGTCCGAGCAGAATAGGTTTCAGCACGTTGTCCGCCATGCCGCCGACGAGCAACAGCACCGTGTAGGTTCCGGCCATCACGGGGCTGTGCAAATCGCTCCACCATAGATAGGCGATGGCCGGGAGGGTGACCAGCAATGCCGGCAACTGGGCGATGCCGATCACCAGAACTAGTCCGGCCAGAATGCCCGCCCACGGAATCCCTGCGGCGATGAGGCACAGACCGACCAGGATGGCCTGAATCATCGCCACCCCAATGACTCCTTGCGCCACTGCCCGCAGGGTTTGTGTGGCGAGCTTGACCAGCGCAGTGCCCCGCGCCACCCCTGCAATGCGAATTAAAACCGCATGACTCCCGCGAATACCTGCATCACGCCAGGCGAGCAGGATTCCGGCCAGCACCATCGCGCCAATGAACTGTGCGATGCCAAGTCCGATGCCGGCGGCAAAGCCCAGGCCTTGCTTGGCATATTGCATCAGGGTCGGACGCAAGCCCGCCACGAGGCCCTGCATATCGGTATGGGCGCGTGACCACAGGGCTTCGACCCGGTGACCGATGACTGGCCACTCTCCCACACCCGGGGGTGGGGCAGGAATCTTCAGTCCATCGTCGCGCAGCGTGCCCACCAGGTGCTGGAGTGAATCGCCCAGCGAGCCGGCGATGAACGCAGTGGGGGCCACGAGGAGACCGAGCCCCAGCAACACGACGAGCGTGGCGGCTGCCCCGTCTCTGCCGCCAAGACGCGACCGCAGCAGCGCGTGCGCAGGGGCCAGCGTGACCGCCAGGATGACGCCCCATAGGGTAAGGGTGGCGAAAGGTGCGAAGACCTGCCAGCAAAAGAGCGCGAGCGCCAGCAAGAGGCCCCCGCGAATGAAGATATCCAGCTGCTGGGCTGCGTTACGCTGGCCCGCCGCAACTTCGGCGGCGGGGCGTTCGCGGGCGGGGCTCTGGTGCGTTGAAGTTGTTTCCGGTGTGGACATGTCTGTGGGCCAAGATACTTGCACATACTCCGAACCCTGATGGGACGGGCCGACGAGATACTACGCGCGAGAATCCTGCCGGCGCTATCGGTGGACCGGCGCGTCAGCACTGGGCAGCCGACGGGCTGCCGTCTATGCTCAGGGCTTGGCAGACTCGCCACCCACCTTCCGGCAGTGAAAGGACAGCGCATGAGCGACAACGCAGATTACGTGCCCCCCAAGGTCTGGACCTGGAACAAAGACTCCGGCGCCGCGTTCGCCAATATCAACCGACCGATTGCCGGCGCCACCCACGAGAAAGCACTGCCTGTGGGTGAGCATCCCCTCCAGCTGTATTCGCTTGGGACGCCCAACGGCGTGAAGGTGACGGTGATGCTGGAAGAACTGCTTGCCCTTGGTCACCGTGGTGCCGAATACGACGCTTGGCTCGTCAATATTCTGGAGGGAGAGCAGTTCGGTAGCGGCTTCGTCGACGTTAACCCCAATTCCAAGATCCCGGCGCTGCTCGACCGCAGTGGCCCGGCGCCGGTCCGAGTATTCGAATCCGCCGCAATCCTGATGTACCTCGCCGAGAAATTCGGCGAATTCCTGCCCACCACCCAGCCTGCCCGCGCCGAATGCCTGTCGTGGTTGTTCTGGCAGATGGGCAGCGCGCCTTACCTTGGTGGCGGTTTCGGGCATTTCTATGCCTATGCACCCATCAAGATCGAGTACTGCATCAACCGGTTCACGATGGAGGTTAAGCGCCAGCTCGATGTGCTCGATCGGAATCTGGCGGACCGCCGGTATATCGCGGGTGACACTTACACTGTGGCCGATATGGCGATTTATCCTTGGTATGGCGTGCTGACCGAGGGCGAGCTGTATAACGACTCTGCGACCTTCCTCGATGTGGGGAGTTACACGCATGTCCTGCGCTGGGCTGCCGAAATGGCGGCCCGCCCCGCCGTCGCGCGCGGTCGCCGGGTCAATCGCACCTGGGGGCCGGAAGCGCAGCAGCTGAAGGAGCGGCATTCCGCCAGTGATTTCGGGTCCTGACAAACCGCTGACCGGCGCGCGTCTGCGCCTCATCGCCTGATCGTGATCTCTCCGGAATCGATAGGCTTGATCGCTTTGGCGGCCGGCGCCGGCGTGGCCGTGGGCTTTGTGCTTGCGGCCCGCGGGACGGCGCGCGCGGAAGCCGGTGCGCGCGGCCTTGCCGCTGATCTGGCGCGTGTCGAGGAGCGTGCGGCGCGGGTGCCGGGGCTGGAGCAGCGACTTGCACAGGCTGAAGCGAGGGCGGCGGCGCTGGCTAGCGACCTTGCCTCTGCGCACACGCTTGCTGAGGCCGAACGGCGACAGTCGAACGAGAAGCTCACGCTGCTACAGGAAGCCCGCGACAGCCTGACCCTGCAATTCCGTTCGCTTGCGAACGAAATTCTGGAAGAAAAATCCCGGCGTTTCGCCGAACAGAACCAGACGAGCCTTGGCCAGTTGCTGGATCCCTTGCGCGAGCGCATGGCCGAGTTCCGCTCACGCATCGAAGAAATTCACGGCAAGGACATCGAGCAACAAACCTTGCTCAAGGCCGAGCTCGGGCGACTCCACGAACTCAACCGCCAGATGACCGAAGAGGCACATGGCCTGACAGTAGCGCTGAAGGGGCAGGCAAAGAAACAGGGAAACTGGGGCGAGCTCATTCTGGGCAATGTGCTCGATCGCTCCGGTTTGCGTGAAGGCGCGGACTACGAACGCGAAGTCTCATTCGAGACCGAGGACGGAAGACGCCGACCTGACGTTGTAATTCGACTGCCGCAAAACAAGCATCTGGTCATCGATGCCAAGGTTTCTCTGAACGCCTATACCCGGTATGTGAACGCCGAGGACGATGTCGCCCGCGACCTCGCGCTGCGCGAGCATGTCGCGGCGATGTCGAGCCGCATTCAGGAACTCGCCGATCGTAAGTATTTCGAGATGCCCGGATTGCGCAGCCCGGAGATGGTATTCATGTTTGTGCCGGTGGAATCCGCGTTCGTGGAAGCCCTGCGCGCGGACGACTCGCTCTTCCAGCGCGCTATCGAACGCAACGTGCTGGTGGCCACCCCGACCACCTTGCTGACCAGCCTTAACATCGTGCGCCAACTATGGCGGTTCGAAGAGCAGAACGCCCACGCCCGGGAGCTTGCCGACCGAGCGGCCAAAATCCATCGCAAGCTCGTGACCTTCGTGGAAACCCTGCAGAATCTAGGTAACCAGCTCGGCAAGGCGCGCGAATCCTGGGACAAGGCCATGAACCAGCTCGTATCCGGTCGCGCAAACCTCATCCAGCAGGCCAATGAATTCGAACGTCTGGGCGTGCCCGTGCAGGGCGCGTTGCCGGAAGCCCTGGTCGCGCGCGCGGCATTGGAACTCGACCATCACCCTGCCAGCCCCACGAATCTCGCCGATATGTCGGCGACCGAATAACCGTTATCGCCGCGCGCGGTAGCCAGCGCAAAGGAGAACCCCCATGAACGCAGTCCTTAAAGCACAGCCACAGCTCCAGACCTTCGATGTAGTCATCGTCGGTGCCGGTTTTGCCGGCATGTACATGCAGCACCGAATGCAGCAGCGAGGTCTTTCCGTGCGCCTGTACGAGGCGGGTGGCGGGGTTGGCGGCACCTGGTACTGGAATCGCTATCCGGGCGCGCGGGTTGATGTGGAAAGCGTCGAGTATTCCTATTCCTTTGATGAGGCGCTGGAGCAGGAGTGGTCCTGGAGCGAGCGCTACGCTGCGCAGCCGGAGTTGATGCGCTACGCGAATCATGTGGCCGACCGCTTCAACCTGCGGCCCAACATGCAGTTCAACACCCGCGTCACGGCAGCGCACTGGGACGCTGGCAGCGGTCGGTGGCGCATCTCCACCAGTCAGGGCGACGAGGTCAGCGCGCGCTTCTGCATTCTTGCCACAGGCTTTCTGTCGAGCGGCAGCATTCCTGCTTTCGAGGGCCTCGACACCTATCAGGGTGAGAAATATCTCACCTCGCGCTGGCCTGAAAATGGCGTCGATTTCACTGGCCAACGGGTGGCGATCATTGGCACCGGCTCATCTTCGATTCAGGCCATCCCGCTGATCGCCCAGCAGGCTGCACACCTGACGGTGTTCCAGCGCACGCCCTCTTATTCCATTCCCTTGCGCAATGGACCCATCGATCGCGAATTCGAGAAGCGCGTGAAAGGCATGTACAAGGAATGGCGCCGGCGGCAGCGCGAGGAGTCCCGTGCCGGCTTCATTGCACTGAACAATGAGCCATCGGCACCGAACAACAAGTCGGCCCTCGCGGTATCTCCCGAGGAACGGCTGCAGGATTACGAGATGCGCTGGCAGTCCGGGGGACTATGCTACTACTCATCGTTTATCGACCTTCTGGTCAACCGCGAAGCCAACGAAACGCTGGCGGAATTCGTGCGAGAGAAAACCCGCCAGCGGGTGAAAGATCCCGCCATCGCGGAGCTGCTAGTGCCGAAGGAATATCCCATTCTCGCCAAGCGGCTGTGTGCGGATACCAACTACTACGAGACCTATAACCGTGAAAATGTAACTTTGGTATCGATCAAAGACGCGCCGATCGAGCGCCTCACCGCGAAAGGTCTGGTCGTGAAAGGGCAAGAATACGAGGCCGACTGCATCGTGTTCGCGACCGGCTTCGATGCGGTGACGGGGGCGCTTAGCAATATCGATGTGCGCGGTCGCGACGGTCGACTCTTGCAAGATCACTGGCTCGGTGCACCGCGCGCGCACCTCGGCTTGATGAGCGCCGGGTTCCCCAATCTGTTTTTCCTCGACGGGCCCTGTGCCAACGGAGCACTGGTGAGCCCCATGCTGTTGTCTGAGTATCAGGTGGAGTGGGTCGATCGCTGTATCGGTCACATGGAAGCGCGCCCGGGCGCAAACATCGAGCCCCGACTCGAAGCCGAGGACGCCTGGATGGAGCACATGAACGAGGTTGGCAAGAACAGTCTGCTGCATCAGGCAAACAGCTGGTACATGGGGGCGAACATCCCCGGCAAGCCGCGTGCCCTGCTTTCTTATCTGGGAGGGCTCACCAACTACAAGCAGCAGTGTGCCGCCGGTGAAGCGGGCGGTTATGCGCAGTTCGCAATCGAGGGTTGAAACGGAAATTCAACGCACGCCGCTGACGCAAGGCGCGGGAACAGGGACGGATTTGGCGATGAGCAAGGCGCCGAAAGCCGGTGAAACACCGGCAACCGCCTTCCTGCGACGCCACGGCGTGGAATTCTCGACCCACGTTTATGACTACGTAGAGCGCGGCGGTGCCCTCGGCAGCGCCGAGGCCTTGGGGCTCGACCCACACTCGGTGGTCAAGACCCTCGTGATGCAGGACGACAAGAACGCGCCTCTCATCATCCTGATGCACGGCGACCGTTCGGTCTCCACGCGCAATCTCGCCCGCCAGATAGGTGTCCGCGGTGTAGAGCCCTGCCGACCCGAAGTCGCGAACCGCATGAGCGGATACCTTGTGGGGGGAACCTCGCCCTTTGCCACGCGGCGGCGCATGCCGGTGTACATGGAACGCAGCATCCTCGACCTGCCGCGCATCTTCATCAATGGGGGCCGCCGCGGATTTTTGATCTGCATCGAGCCAGCCGTCTGCGTGCAACTGTTGGGCGCGCTAAGTGTGGACTGTGCGCTCGAACTTTGATCGCGTCGCGGGGTGCGCACGCGCCTCGTGGTCCGGATCCACTGCGTGACGCCTCCTCTTCTGAACCGCCTGCCACCGGACTTTGATCCGGCGCTGGGATTGGCGCCCGATGCAGTGGCCAGCCAGCGCACGCGCTATGGGCGCAATGTCATCCTTGCCCCGGTCAGCGGTGGTTGGGTGCGCCTGCTGCGAGATACGTTGCGTGACCCCATGCTGTGGTTCCTGCTGCTGACAGCCGTGGTCCATGCCGGGCTGGGCGAACGCGCAGAAGCGCTGATTCTTCTGCTGGC
>JBIKOF010000096.1:0-6561 GCA_044358205.1 Gammaproteobacteria bacterium
TCAGGTGCATGAGCGAGGTCAGATGGCGAGTTCGCGTTCGATTGCGTCGCTGTACTGGCCCATGGCGGCCAGTCCATTGCAGCGTTCGCGATGGAGTAGAACGGCACGCGCGCGTGTCACATTCTCCGCTTTGCCACCCCAGGCCTTAAGGGCATCGGCCTGCAGTGCGCGCCCGTAGGAGAAGGACAGCGGCCACGGCAGATCGTAGGCGGCGTTCATGGCGTTCAGGTTGCGAGTGGCATCCAGTCCGCTCTGCCCACCGGAGAGGAACACGATGCCGGGGATCGCAGCCGGCACCGCACGGCGTAGACAGGCGACTGTGCGCGCGGCAATCTCGTCGGTACCTGCTTGAACAGGACACAACTTGCCCGAGACCACCATGTTGGTCTTGAGGATGGTGTGTTCGAGGGTGACGCGCTGACGCACCAGCTCATTGAAGACCGTACGCAGAGTGTATTCGGTGACTTCATCGCAGCGCTCGATGGTGTTGTCGGCATCCATCAACACTTCGGGCTCCACCATCGGCACGATACCGGCTTCCTGACACAGCCCGGCATAGCGCGCGAGGGCGTGGGCATTGGCTTCGATGCAGCCAGTGCTGGGAATGCCGGGTCCAATGGTGATGACGGCACGCCACTTCGCGAATTTCGCGCCGAGCTCGCGGTACTTGGCCAGACGCTCACGCAGACCGTCGAGGCCTTCGGTGACCTGCTCGCCCGGATGGCCGGCCAGATCTTTCGCACCGGCGTCGACCTTGATACCGGGCATGACACCCTTGTCGATGAGCAGCTTCGCGAACGGCACGCCACTGGCGGTTGACTGCCTGATCGTCTCATCGAACAGGATCATGCCGGAGACATGGGCCTCATCGCCGGGATTGGCGATCAGGAGTTCACGGTAGGCGCGGCGATTTTCCTCGGTGTTCTCGAGGCCAATGGTATCGAAGCGCTTTTTGATGGTGCCCATGCTCTCGTCGATCGCGAGCACGCCCTTGCCTTTGGCGACCATGGCCGCGGCGGTCGCGGCCAGTTCCTGTGCTGACATAGCGTTGTCCTTGTGTGGATGACCTGAAGGGATAGCGGAGCCTGACGATTTTTTTTTAGGGTTCAGCCGGCACGGGCATCCAATACCGCCACGGCAGGCAGGGTCTTGCCCTCGAGATACTCGAGGAACGCACCGCCGGCGGTGGAGATGTAGGACACCTGGTCAGTGATGCCGTATTTGCTGATGGCGGCGAGGGTATCGCCGCCCCCTGCAATGGAGAACCCGGGTGCGTCGGCGATGGCGCGCGCCAGGGTTTCGGTGCCGTGACCGAACTGATCGAATTCGAATACGCCCAGTGGTCCGTTCCAGACGATGGTCCCGGCACCGTGCACCAGTTCGGCAAAGCGGCGGGCGGTCTGCGGGCCTACATCCAGAATGAGATCATCGTCGGCCACGTCGCGGGCCGCCTTCACGGTGGCCACCGCGTCCTCGGCGAAGGCCTTGGCACAGACCACGTCAACCGGAACCGGCACTTCGGCCCCGCGCGCTCGCGCGTCGGCCATGATGCGCCGCGCCGTGTCGAGCATGTCCTCTTCGCACAGCGATTTTCCGATCGGGAGTCCGGCGGCTTTCATGAACGTGTTGGCAATACCGCCGCCGACGATGAGCTGATCGACCTTCGCCACCAGCGACTCGAGCACATCGAGCTTGGTCGACACCTTGGACCCGCCCACCACCGCGACCAGGGGACGCGTTGGCGCATGCAGGGCCTGTCGCAGGGCATCGATCTCGGCCTTCATCAGCGGGCCTGCGCAGGCCACGGGTGCAAAGCGTGCCACCCCGTGGGTGGAGGCCTGCGCACGGTGCGCTGTCGCAAAGGCATCGTTCACATAAATGTCGCACAGCGCTGCCATGCGGCGGGCAAGGGTTTCATCGTCCTTCTCTTCGCCCGAGAGAAAGCGCACGTTCTCCAGCAGCACACACTCACCAATCGCGCAGTCCACGCCATCGATCCAGTCACGCACCAAGCGCACCGGCGTCCCGAGCAGGGTGGAGAGCGCGGACGCCACCGGCGCCAGCGACGCGGCGCCATCAAAGACCCCTTCCTTGGGCCGCCCCAGGTGCGACATCACAAGCACTCTGGCACCGGCCGCGAGCGCGCGCTGCAGGGTGGGCAGTCCCGCCCGCAGGCGGGTGTCATCGGTGATGTGCCCGTCTTTCAGCGGGACATTGAAATCCTCGCGGATGAGTACGCGCTTGCCCGCGAGGGGCAGATCGTCCATCCCCAACATGATCAGCCCTTCGCGTTCATCAGCGCGCGGGCCGTGTCGAGCATGCGGTTGGAGAAGCCCCACTCGTTGTCATACCAGGACATCACCTTCACCAGCGTGCCGTCGATGACCTTGGTCTCGGAGGCCTCGAAGATGGAGGAATGCGGATCGTGATTGAAGTCGATTGAGACCAGCGGCAGGTCGTTCACCGCCAGCACGCCCTTCAATTCCCCCGCTGCCGCCGTGCGCAGGATCTGCACAACTTCCTCGCGGGTGGTGGCGCGCTTTGCGCGGAATGTCAGATCGACCAGTGAAACGTTGATCGTGGGCACCCGCACGGCGAGTCCGTCGAGCTTGCCGTTCAGATCGGGCAACACCAGACCTACCGCGGCGGCGGCGCCCGTCTTGGTGGGAATCATCGACATGGTCGCAGAGCGCGCGCGACGCAGATCCTTGTGATAGACGTCGGTAAGCACCTGATCGTTGGTGTAGGCGTGGACGGTGGTCATCAGACCCGATTCAAGGCCAATTTTTTCGTGCAACGGCTTGACCAGCGGGGCAAGGCAGTTGGTCGTGCAGGAAGCGTTGGACACGATGGTGTGCGAAGCCCGCAGGCTTTGATGGTTTACGCCGTACACGATGGTGGCATCCACTTCATCGCTCGCCGGAGCCGAGATGAGCACCTTCTTTGCGCCACCCTTCAGGTGCAGTGCGGCCTTCTCGCGTGTGGTAAAGAGGCCTGTGCATTCCATGACGAGGTCGACTCCCAGCTCGCCCCAGGGCAGCTTGGCCGGGTCGCGTTCGGCCAGCACGCGGATACGATGATCATTGACCACCATGTGCTCGCCCTCGACCACGACAGTGCCGGGGAAGCGGCCATGGGCAGTGTCGTATTGGGTGAGATGTGCATTGGTGGCAGCGTCACCGAGATCGTTGATTGCAACGATTTCGATATCGCGTGCCGCGTTCTTTTCGTAGAGCGCGCGCAGCACGTTGCGTCCGATGCGGCCATAGCCATTGATACCCACGCGAATGGTCATGAATGCTGTCTCCTGATACGACTTGTCTGTCTTATGCCTTGTGCCCTGACCGGAAGCGTGCCGGTCGTTTCCCTCACCGCCTCAGCCCAGATACGAGGCGATGCGGGTCTTGACCTGGTCGACCGTCAACCCGAAATGCCGATAGGCATCGGCCGCCGGTGCGGATATGCCGAAGCTGTCGACCCCGATGGCAATGCCATCGAGTCCGATGAAGCGATACCAGTAATCGGTGGTGCCTGCTTCCAGCGCAACGCGCCGGCGCAACGCCATGGGCAGCACCGCGGCCTGGTAGGTAGCGTCCTGGGCCAGAAAAACTTCCGTACTCGGCATCGACACCACCCGCAGGGCTGCGCCCTGTGCGTTCAACTCGGTGGCCACGGTGATGGCGAGCGGGAGCTCCGAACCGGTGGCGATGAGAATCGCCTCGGGTGCGGTAGCGGGTTCGAGGATAACGTAGGCCCCACGGGCGATATCGGCCAGCTGAGCGGGAGTGCGGGGCTGGGCCTGGATCCCCTGACGGCTCAGCAACAGGCAAGTCGGGCCCTGCGTATTCTCGATGGCGGCGGCCCAAGCGACCGCCGTTTCTGCCGCGTCGGCGGGACGCCAGACGGTGCAGTTGGGAATAGCCCGCAGCGCCACTGCGTGCTCGACCGGCTGATGGGTGGGCCCGTCCTCGCCAAGTCCGATGGAGTCGTGGGTGAGCACAAAGATGCTGCGCAGGCCCATCATCGCCGCCATGCGGATGGCATTCCGCGCGTAATCGGAGAAGACCAGGAAAGTGCCGCCGTAGGGAATGAAGCCCCCGTGCAGGCCTATCCCGTTCATCACTGCGGCCATTGCGAATTCGCGCACGCCGTAATTGATGTAATTCCCGGCCGGGTTGTCGCGGGATTGGGTGCTGCAGCCTTTCCAGTGCGTGAGATTCGACTCGGTGAGGTCGGCGGAGCCGCCCATGAGCTCGGGCAGCACTGGGCCGATTTGCTCCAAGGTCAGTTGCGAAGATTTGCGGGTGGCATTGGCGCCACCAGCCGTCTGGAAGGCTTCAATCGTGGCATCACGGGTGGCAACCCAGGCGTCGGGCAAATCACCCTGGGTGCGGCGGCTGAACTCGGCAGCCAGGTCAGCATGAGCGCCAAGATAACGGGTGAAGAGCTGATTCCAGGCTGCTTCGCGGGCCGCCCCGGCAGCGCGCGCGTCCCATGCGGCGCGCAGGGCATCTGGAATTTCGAAGGGGGCGTGCGGCCAGTTCAACGCCGCGCGGGTAGCGGCCACCTCGTCCTTACCCAGCGGTGCCCCGTGCACGCTGCTCTTGCCCTGCTTCGCCGGGCTACCGAAGCCGATCACCGTCCGACAGCGGATGAGGCTGGGTCGTGCGGTATCCGCACGGGCAGCCGCCAGCGCGGCGGCGACTGCCACTGGATCATGGCCGTCGACGCCTTCGAGCACCTGCCAGCCGTAGGCCTGGAAGCGCGCCGTGGTGTCATCTGTGAACCAGCCCTTCACCTCACCATCGATGGAGATGCCGTTGTCGTCGTAGAGCACGATGAGCTTGCCGAGACCGAGCGTGCCGGCCAGTGAGCAGACCTCATGCGAAATCCCTTCCATCAGGCAACCGTCACCAACCGCCGCATAGGTGTGGTGATCGACGATGGCGAACCCGTCACGGTTGAACTGGGCAGCCAGCGCCCGTTCGGCGATGGCCATGCCGACCGCATTCGCGAGCCCCTGGCCCAAGGGGCCGGTGGTGGTTTCAACCCCGGGGGTATGGCCGACTTCCGGGTGTCCTGCCGTCCGCGAGTGGAGCTGTCGGAAGCGGCGTATCTCGTCTATCGGCAGGTCGTAGCCCGTCAGGTGCAGCAGTGAATAGAGGAGCATCGAGCCGTGACCGTTCGACAGCACGAAGCGGTCGCGGTTGGGCCATGCGGGATTGGCCGGGTTATGCGACAGCACCTCGCGCCATAGCACTTCCATCAGATCCGCCATGCCCATGGGGGCACCCGGGTGGCCAGAGTTGGCAGCCTGGACGGCGTCCATGCTGAGGGCTCGGATGGCGTTGGCGAGGTCGCGGCGGGAAAGGGCGGACGGGTCCGTGGGGGTCATGCTGGGCATCGCTGGCTGGTTGGGAAAACGCTCGTGGACCCGCGGCGCCAAACGGGCCGGGCCGCGGGATGCCCGCCGCCTTTTTTCGGGGGCTGCATTCTAGCCGCTGCCAGCAGAAAACCGCAGCCCGCCGCGCGCGAAAGTGGCGGCCGGGACGAGGCGCCCGCGGTCACTCAGCTTTGCGGCTGCGCCAACCCGGGTGATCACCTGAGGCTCACCGGGAAACCCGCCTGCTCAAACGAAATTCGGGGCCGCCGCCGGCAGCCGAGCTGTCCTTGCCCAGCGCGCTGTCGGAGGATGCACCCCAACGCGCATCCCGCGCTGGCGATCTGCTGAGGTTCGTAGTCAGAAAATGTTTGCAAACTATTATATATACGATGTATTTTTGTTTTTGCGCGCCCTCATAAAAATCGCCCCGGATAACACATGCGCGCGTCTCCACCGGCGGCCCGTCAAGGGCTCCGGGCGACTGTGGCCGGGTGTTCGTCCCGCCCAGCGGAGGCGAACCCGATCCCTGACACGCTGGTAACGCACGACATGCAGACCCCCACGCTGAGCTGCGAGTTCTTTCCGCCGCGCACGCCCGAAGCGATCGCCCGGCTGGACCTCGCCTGCCGGGAACTCGCCGCACTCGGGCCCGAGTTCTTTTCCGTCACCTTTGGCGCGGGTGGCAGCACCCGAGACCTCACCCTCGAGACCGTCCAGCGCATTCACGCGCAGACCGGCATCGATACCGCGCCCCACCTGTCCTGCATCGGCACGCCCATCGCCGAACTGCGCGAGGTGCTGGCGCGCTATCGGGCTCAGGACATTCGGCGACTGGTGCTGCTGCGGGGAGACATGCCGTCCGGCATGACCGGCTTTGGCGAACTGCGCTATGCGAGTGAGCTGGTCGCCTTCGTGCGCGCCGAAACCGGCGACCATTTCCATATCGAAGTCGCGGCCTATCCGGAATTTCATCCGCAGGCCGCCTCGGCAGCAGCAGATCTCGCCAATTTCCGGCGCAAGGTCGAGGCCGGCGCCAACAGCGCCATCACCCAGTATTTCTTCAACCCGGATGCCTACTTCCGTTTCCGCGATGACTGCACGCGCGTCGGCATTGGCATCCCCCTGGTGCCGGGCATCATGCCCATCACCAATTACACGCAACTCGCGCGTTTTTCAGA
>JBIKOF010000141.1:0-5351 GCA_044358205.1 Gammaproteobacteria bacterium
CCAACCAACGCGCCCATCCTCCAGCTCGACGACGAGGGTGCTTACCTCGTCACCGGAGGCGCGTCCGGTCTGGGTATCGAGGTGGCGTGCTGGCTGGTGGCGCGTGGCGCTCGCCACCTCTGGCTGTGCAGTCGCGCTGGTGTGGCCGATGAGTCGGCTGAGGCAGTGCTGTCCGGATTGCGCGAGAGAGGCGCCCAGATTGAACTGATGGCGTGTGATGTCACCGACCCGCTGGCCGTAGAATCCCTGCTCGTTACAGTTCGCGCCGGCGGTCATCCGCTGCGCGGTATCATCCACGCGGCTTCCGTCTACGATGACGGGATGGCGCGGAACCTCGATGCGTCGCGGATTCTGGGCGTGCTCGCGCCCAAGATTTCCGGCGCCCTCAATCTCGATCGCTACACCCGTGCCGAACCACCGGATTTCTTCGTCGTCCTCTCCTCCGCAACCACGTTATTCGGTAATCCAGGACAGGCGGCGTATGTGGCGGCCAACCATTGGCTGGAAACGTTTGCGACAGCACGGGCGGCGCAGGGGCTGACCACCTGTTGCCTTGGGCTCGGGCCGATCGAGGACGCGGGCTATCTGGCGCGCAATCCGCGTCTTGGGCACGCGCTTGCAGACCGCTTGGGCGGTCGGTCCTTGCGCGTTGAGGAAGCCCTGCGTGCGCTGGAGACCCATCTTCTGACCGGCAGTGGCCCCCGCGCGCTCGTGGATTTTCGGTGGCCCACGCTATCCCGGCATCTGCGCGCCGCGAACACACCGCGGTTTTCCGCGCTCGCGGCGATGGACGGCACCACGCTGGATCGCCCAGCGGCGGGTTCGGGTCTTCAGGAACAGCTCCGTGGTCTTGCCGGACCGGAATTACGGGTGCTGGTCATCGCACACCTTCGGTCTGAAATCGGCGCAGTGTTGAATCTGGCTGCGGCGGAAATCGACCCGGCGACACCTGCGCATGCCCTGGGACTCGATTCCCTGATGGGAGTCGAATTGGCCGTTGCCATCGAGTCCAGCTTTGGCGTGAAGATTCCCGAGATGGGCATGGGTGAGGAAAGCGTCGAAAGCCTCGCTACGCGAATCATCCGACTGCTGGTCGGAGAAGAACGTGAGCCCGAGCCCGCGACGCTGGCGGAAGAGCACGCGTTGCAATTCCTGAAGAAACACGAGGCAAGCACGCTTGCCAACACCATCCTCGACCCCGAGGCCCGGATCTCGAACGCGTGAGCCCAAGTCGTCTCCCTACGCTGAGCCGGCAAGAGAAGGAGCGTCTGATTCTCGAGGCCCGCGCGCGCCGGCAACAGCGGGTGGCGACACCGCCTCAGCCCACCGATGCCGTAGCTGGCGACGATGAAATCCCGGAGGCCAGCTGGCGCTTCGATTTGCATCCGGCCTACCAGCAGATCAGTCTGCTGCGTGCGGGCGCAGCGCACTTCGCCATTCCCGACCCGTACTTCAAGTCGCATGATGGGACGGCTGGCGCCACAACCTTCATCGCAGGCCGGGAATGCATCAATTTCGCAAGCTACAACTACCTCGGATTGTGTGGCCATCCGGAGGTGAATGCCGCGGCTTCGAGCGCCATCACCTCCTATGGCACCTCGGTCTCCGCGAGTCGTATGGTCTCGGGAGAAAGACCCGTACACGCGGCGCTCGAAGAGGCACTTGCGGCGGCCTATGAGGTTGAGGCCGCTGTCGCGATGGTCAGTGGCCATGCCACCAATGTCACGGTCATCGGCCATCTGCTGGGTCCTCGGGATCTCATCCTTCACGACGAGTTCATCCACAACAGCAGCCTGCAGGGAGCTCTACTGTCTGGCGCCCGCAGGATTCCGTTCCCACACAATGACTGGCAAGCGCTGGAGCAAATCCTGATCGAGCAACGACGACGCTATGAGCGCGTGCTCGTAGTGGTCGAAGGTCTCTACAGTATGGACGGGGATTACCCCGAGCTTCCCCGCTTCATCGAACTGCGGCGCAAGCATCGCTGCTGGCTGATGGTGGACGAAGCCCATTCCTTTGGGGTGCTCGGTGCGACGGGTCTCGGCATCCGTGAGCAATTTGGACTATCGGGCGAGGACGTCGATATCTGGATGGGGACCCTAAGCAAAACGCTCGCCGGCTGCGGGGGGTATATCGCCGGCAGTCGTGTGCTTATCGACAACTTGCGCCACCTCGCACCAGGCTTCCTCTACAGTGTCGGGATGTCTCCTCCGCTCGCGGCCGCCTCTTGTGCAGCCTTGCAGGTGATGTTGCGGGAACCGGTGCGCGTAGAACGGCTTCGGGCCCGCAGCGCGTTGTTCCTCAATCTCGCCCGCCAGGCAGGGCTGGATACGGGTACCAGTGCGGGACGCTCGGTCGTCCCGGTGCTGACGCATCGTTCGGTCGATGCCGTCAGGCTATCTGCTGCGCTCCTTGCCGAGGGCATCAACGTACAACCCATCTTCTATCCGGCTGTTCCCGAAAACTCCGCGCGGCTGCGTTTTTTCCTGTCCAGTGAGCACACCGCCGATCAGGTCAGGCGCGCCGTCGAGGCCACTGCCAGCGCCGCGCTTACGCTGGGTATCGCGTCCCTATGAAATCCAACCTGCCGCGCCGACTTGGGCGCTTCGTACAAGGCGCCCTGGCCATCGTCGGGCCACTGGGATCGGCTTTGCAGGCAACGGCGCTGGCACAGTTTCTTCGCCGTCGGGGGCCTTTATTTGCCATTACGGTCGCCATTCCCACCCTTCTTGCCGTTATTTACTACGGCTTCATCGCCGCTGACATCTATGTATCCGAAGCGCGCTTCGTGGTGCGCTCTCCCCAACGCCAGGCGGCGACCGGGCTGGGTGAGTTCATGCAGCGCGTTGGGTTTACCACCTCTCAGGATGACGCCTACTCGGTACGGGATTACATCCTTTCGCGGGACGCGCTGCGCCGCCTGGATGACGCATTCGATTTGCGAGCGCGCTATGGACACCCACGAGGAGATTTCCTCACGCGCTTCCCCGGGCTCGATTTCAATCGCAGCTTCGAGGCCTTGCACACTTACTATCAGGCACAGGTCGAGATCACCATCGATTCACTGTCGTCTATCAGCACGATTGAAGTGAAAGCCTTCACCCGGCGCGATGCGCGGAGAATCAACGAAGCGCTGCTTGGAATGGCCGAAGAATTGATTAACCAGCTCAACGAGCGAGGCCGTCAGGATCTCATGCGCTTTGCAGCCCAAGAGGTTGAAATCGCGGAGCGGAAGGCCGGCGACGCCGCGGTTGCGGTGCGCGAGTTCCGCAACCTTGAAAAAGTTTTCGACCCGGACCAGCAGTCCACTTTGGACCTCAATCAGGTTTCCAGGCTGCAGGACGAACTCATCGCCACCCGGACCCAGTTGGCCGAGGTCATGCGTTTGGCGCGCTACAACCCTAAAGTTTCTGCATTACGTAACCGCATCCGCTCTCTGGAAGAGGAAATCGCCGGCGCTTTGGCAAGGGTCGCGGGCAAGGGAGGGTCGCTTTCCGACAAATCGGCCCAATACACGCGGTTGACGCTGGAGCAGGAGTTCGCAGACAACCAGCTTGCCGCCGCGCTGGCATCGCTCGAGCAGGCTCGAAATGAGGCACAGCGCCAGCAGCTCTATCTGGAACGCATCGTCCAGCCCAGCCTGCCCGATGTAGCGGTCCTCCCCGAACGTCTTCGCAACGTCGTCACCGTATTGGTGATTGGCTTGGTGCTATGGGGGATCCTCGGCATGATCCTCGCCGGCGTGCGGGAGCATCAGGAGTAGACGGTGCAAGGCTCGCTCCGTCAAAGTTTCGCGATTGTACGTCGGGTCATCGTCGCCGTTCTGCTGCGCGAGGTTCTCACCCGTTTTGGACGCCGGAATCTCGGTTTCCTGTGGCTGTTCATCGAACCCATCATCTTTACCCTGATGGTGGCGGCGGTATGGGCCTTGGTGCGCGATGTGGCAAGTTACCATGGCGTCTCCGTGGTCGCTTTTGCGATTACCGGCTACTCCTCGATCCTCCTGTGGCGCAACATGGCAAACCGCTGCTCCAAGGCCATCGAGCGCAATTCAGCCTTGCTCTATCACCGCAACGTCAAGGTGCTCGATATTTTTGCCGCACGGATTCTTCTGGAGCTGGTTGGCGCGACCACGGCCTTGCTGGTCCTGCTGCTCTGCCTTGGCCTCGTGGACATCATCGAGCCCCCGCGTAACCTGCTCATGATGTTGGGCGGTTGGTTTCTTCTCGCCTGGATTGGCACCGGCCTCGCGGCGCTGCTCGGTGCGCTGAGCGCCGTTTATCCGCTGGTGGAAAAGCTCTGGCGACCCATCAGTTATTTGCTCATGCCCCTTTCCGGCACGTTTTTCATGGTGGACTGGTTACCCCCCAAATCACAGGAGGTGGTGCTGTGGATCCCGATGGTTCACGGCGTCGAGATTCTTAGGGGGGGGTATTTCGGGCCCCATGTGAATGTCCACTACGATCTCGGCTACGTTCTGCCGTTCTGTCTTGGCCTCACCCTCGTGTCCCTCGCGTGGGTGCGGGTGGTTTCTCGCCGTATTCTCCCCGCATGATCGAGCTGATGGACGTCACCAAGCGCTATCCAGTACGCGGGGGAGAAACTCTCGTGCTGGACGAAGTTTCGTTGCGTGTCGAGCCCGGAGAGCGCGTGGGCATTCTGGGCCGCAACGGTGCTGGCAAGTCCACGCTGGTGCGTATCATCGGCGGTTCCGAGCAGCCAACGAGTGGCAGGGTTCGTCGCAACATGCTGGTTTCCTGGCCATTGGCACTGGGTGGGGGCGTCCATGCTTCCCTCACCGGCTACGACAATCTGCGCTTCATTTGCCGTATCTACGGGGTTGGAATAGCCGAGCGTCTCGCCTTCATCGAGGAATTCTCGGAGCTCGGTCAGTATCTTTATGAACCAGTGAAGACTTACTCCGCCGGCATGCGCGCCAGGCTCGCCTTCGGGATCTCCATGGCCGTCAATTTTGACTGCTATCTCATTGATGAGATAGCAGCGGTTGGCGATGAGCGCTTTCGCCAGAAATGTGAGGAAGAGCTTTTTGGACGTCGGGGTGATAAAGCGTTCATCATCGTTTCACATGTACCTGCCTATATTCGCAAGCACTGCCAGCGCGCACTCATTCTGCACAATGCAAAACTGATCGCATTCGACGATATCGACGAGGCACTGGCCCACCACAATGCCATGCTGAAGGCAGGATGACCGTCGCCCGAATGTCCGTCGCCCTGTCGGGGCGCTGCTTCGTCGTGCACGAGCGGGAAAACCCCACTACGGATTTCTACCTGCAACCGCTGCTGTATGAAAACCCAGAGGTGGAGGTTTCGTGGCACCGCTTCGACCGA
>JBIKOF010000098.1:0-6478 GCA_044358205.1 Gammaproteobacteria bacterium
TTTCGCTGGTCGGGCAGCGGCGGTGTAACGCTGGCGGGGGATGCGTGGGGCGATCCGGACGGGCCACTGGTGTTGTTGCAACATGGCGGCGGTCAGACGCGTCACGCCTGGAAGAATGCAGGTGAGGCTCTGGGGCGGGTTGGCTATCGCGCGATTGCCTTCGATGCGCGCGGTCATGGCGATTCCGACTGGGCGCCCGATGGCGTGTACTCGCAGGATGTCATGGTTGAGGATTTGGTCTGCCTGCTCGAAGTTCTGGGGAATCCCCGCCCAGTGCTGGTCGGGGCCTCCATGGGCGGCGGCACCAGTCTCGTCGCGGCAGGCGAAGATCGGGTGGATGCCACGGCGCTGGTGCTGGTGGATATCGCACCGCGTATCGAGCCCGAAGGCGTTGAAAAAATCGGCGCATTCATGCGCCAGAAGCCGGAAGGATTCGACTCTCTGGAGGAGGTTGCGGCGGCCATTGGCGCCTATCAACCGCACCGTAAACCACCCAAGGATCTCGCTGGCCTCGCCAAGAATCTCCGGCGTGCGCCGGATGGTAAATTCAAGTGGCACTGGGACCCTCGATTCCTGGGCCTGCGTCGCGAACTCGACAAGCGAGAGGAACGACTGGTCGCCTGTGCACGCGCGCTTCGCCTGCCCACGCTGCTGGTGCGCGGGGGGCTGTCGGATGTGCTGAGCGAGGAGGGTGCACAGGCTTTCCTCAGCATGGCACCCCATTCCGAGTACGCGAATATCACCGATGCAGGACATATGGTTGCAGGTGATCGCAACGACGTGTTCGGGCGCGCCGTCGTCGATTTTCTTACCCGCACGGTGCCGCTCACAGGTGCCCCGCAACACGCGCCCCATCGGCTTTCCCCGCACCACGAAGGACCGCCGGGCGACGTGATCGACGTGCCCTGAAGCCCACGGCGAGACTGCGCCTCGCCCTTTCATCTGAACACGGCGCTTTTGCGGCGGTGCGATTGTTTTCACCTTTCCCGCCAGTACAATGCCCGCTCCCCGGCCCACCCTCTTGAATAGAAAGCGCGGAGCGATGCAGAAACCCGCCACCCTTCCTGCCAACCCTTGTTTTTCCTCAGGCCCCTGCCCTAAACGACCCGGTTGGTCCCCGGCCGCCCTTGGCGAGGCCCTTGTAGGCCGTTCGCATCGCTCGAAAGAGGGCAAAGCGCGCCTGAAAGAAGCCATCGAGCTCACGCGCAAGGTGCTCGGTGTACCTGCCGATTATCGCATCGGCATCGTTCCTGCGTCGGATACGGGTGCGGTCGAAATGGCTTTGTGGAGCCTGTTGGGTCCGCGACCAGTCGACGTGCTGGCATGGGAGAGTTTCGGCGGTGAGTGGGTGACCGATGTCACCGAAAGCCTGCGATTGCCCGACACCCGCGTATTCGAATCTGACTACGGCCATCTGCCGGACCTGACTCAGGTCGATTTCAACCATGATGTGGTCTTCGTGTGGAATGGCACGACCTCGGGCGTGAAGCTTCCAGACGCGAACTGGATCCCCAGCGACCGCGCGGGCCTCACGATCTGCGACGCCACATCGGCGGCTTTCGCCATGGACCTGCCATGGTCACAGCTCGATGTGGTGACCTTTTCTTGGCAAAAAGTGTTGGGCGGCGAAGGCGCGCACGGGGTGCTCATTCTCGGACCGCGTGCGGTTGAGCGCCTGCAGACGTTCACGCCAGACCGCCCGTTACCAAAGATTTTTCGTCTCGCCAAAAAGGGCAAGCTCGATGAGGCCTTGTTCGAAGGGGCCACCATCAACACCCCTTCCATGCTCTGCGTGGAGGACTATCTCGATGCCCTGCGCTGGGCGGAGTCGCTCGGTGGACTGTCCGCATTGAAGGCGCGTTCCGCACGCAATCTTGGCGTGCTCGAGCGCTGGGTGGCGAACACGGACTGGGTGGAATTTCTCGCCGCGCGAGCGGACACGCGATCCAATACCTCTATCTGCCTGAAGATCGTCGCACCCTGGTTCGTGGCCCTGGACGATAAGGCGCAGTCGGCAGCCGTCGAGAAGATGGTGAAACGACTGGACGGAGAAGGGGCGGCTTATGACATCAATGGTTATCGCAGTGCGCCGCCTGGATTGAGAATCTGGGGCGGGGCGACGGTCGAGGCTTCCGATCTGGAAGCGCTGGTGCCGTGGCTCGAGTGGGCATACCTGCAAATCAAGGCATCCATGACCAGCGCCTGAGTGCGTTCGGCGGCAGAGGAATCATCGCTATGTTCAAGGTATTCGTAGCTGACAAGCTGGCGCCTGAAGGCGTCGCTGCTCTCAAGCAGTATCCCCAACTCGAAATCGATTTTACGCCCGGGCTCGAGGTCGATGCCGCGCTTGCGCATATCGCCGAGGCAGACGCAGTCATCGTGCGTAGCGAGACCAAAATCAAGGGCAAGCTTCTCGAGGCAGCGAAGAAACTGCGGGTGGTCGGACGCGCCGGCATCGGTGTCGACAATATCGATCTGGAGGCCAGCACCGAACGCGGCATCGTGGTGCTGAATACGCCGGACGCCAATGCCACCACCACCGCTGAGCTCGCCATTGCGCACCTTTTTTCCTTGAGCCGCGCGCTTCCGGAAGCAGATGCCTCCGTGCGCAGCGGTGAGTGGGCCCGAAACCGCTTCATGGGCTCCGAAGTGACGGGGAAGACGCTCGGCATCATCGGCTTCGGCACCATCGGGCGTCTGGTGGCTGAACGCGCGCGCGGACTGAAACTGCGGGTGCTGGGCCACGATCCCTTCGTGACCCCGGAAACCTTTGCTCAGCACGGAGTGGAACCCGTGGCGCTTGATGCAATGCTCCAAGACGCCGATTACATCACGCTGCACTGTCCGATGACGGAAGATACGCGCAACCTGCTCAACGCCCAGCGCTTACGTGCCATGAAGAAGGGCGCCCGTCTCATCAACTGTGCCCGTGGCGGACTGGTAGATGAAGCGGCGCTGCTTGAACTCGTGGCTTCGGGGCATCTGGCAGGTGCCGCGCTCGATGTGTTCGAGAAGGAGCCGCCGGGAGCGTCGCCGCTTTTTGCCGAAAAGCGCATCCACTTCACGCCGCACCTGGGGGCGTCCACCCAGGAAGCACAGACCGCCGTGGGTGTCGAAATCGCGCATCAGATTGCGGCCTTTCTCATCGAGGGTCAGGTGCGCAATGCGGTTAACCTGAAGAGCATCGCGCCCGAGCGCATGACCCAGCTCGCGCCCTATCTGAGCTTGGCGCGGCGTCTCGGCAGCCTGCTCGCGCGAATGGTGGATGGCGCCCTCACTGAGGTCGAACTTGGGCTTTACGGGCGGGCTGCGGAGCTCGAAGCGCAGCCGTTGTTGAGCGAAGTTGTTGCGGGGCTGCTGCAGGAGCATGTCGATACGCCGATCAACCGCGTCAACGCCGCTCCGCTTGCGCGCCGTCAGGGGATCAAGCTCAGCGAAATGAAATGCTCGGATTGCCGGGATTACCTCTCGGTGGTGCGGGTGCGCGGGCGTACAGCGGGCGGCAGCGTCTGTCTGGAAGGCACCTTGTTCGACGAGCGTCATCCGCGCTTGGTGCGCGTGAACGATTACGAGATCGAAGCCGTTCTCGAGGGCCGGCTGGTGATGACCCGGCATGCTGACAAGCCTGGTGTAGTTGGTGCCATTGGGGAAATCCTCGGTCGGCAGGGCATCAACATCTCGCGCATGCAGGTGGGCGCAGCAGAGGGTAAAGACCGCGCGATTGCGGTTATCGGCGTTTCGCAGGCGCTGGATGTAACCACCTTGGCCGCGCTGTCTGCAATTGAGGCAGTCGATAAGGTGTTGCAGGTGAATTTCGGCGCCTGAGGCAGGCATTCGTGTGCGCCACGGCGCACGCGGACGAAAGACAGACAGGCATTCAACAGGAGGACCTATGTTCGCCAGATTCAGCAGTCGTCTGCGACTCGTGCTCGCGACACTTGCCCTGCCGCTGGTGCTCATTCTGGCCGCGATGTGGATCCTCGATCATGAGCCAGAGCCGTTCGCGCCCGAGCAAGCGCTGGCGCGCTTCAAGCCCGAGAGATCCGGCGACCGTGTGGTATCCGGTGAATACACCGCGGCAACCAGCATCGCGCTGCTCGATGTGCTGCTGCACAAGCGCGGGGGCTACCTTTCGAATGATTCCCTCCCGCCCGGGGCCTGGATGGACAACGTCCCGAGCTGGGAGTGGGGCGTGCTCACCCAGTTGCGGGACGTGGCGAAATCGCTGCGCGATGAATTTTCGCGGTCGCAGACGCAGTCCACGGAAGACCCGGACCTCACGGCCGCCGATAACCATCTGAACATCGACAGTGATTCCTGGCTCTTCCCGGCAGCAGAAACCGAGTATTCGGCGGCGGAGGATGCGCTACGTGCCTATCTCGTCCGGCTCGGCGACGGTGCGGAGCAGGACGCGCAGTTCTTCGCGCGGGCAGACAATCTTGGCAACTGGCTGCAGCTGGTTGAGAAGCGGCTGGGCGACCTGTCCCAACGCTTGAGTGCGAGCGTCGGCCAGATCCGCATCAATACCGACTTGGCGGGAGATGCGGAGGCGACGCAGTCCACCCTCACCAGTGCCGAACGCGAAGTGCGCACCCCGTGGTTACACATTGACGATGTCTTCTACGAGGCACGCGGCGCGAGCTGGGCGCTGCTGCACCTCTTGCGGGCAGTAGAACGAGATTGCGCCGCGGTGCTTGAAAAGCGTAACGCGCTGGTCAGCCTGCGCCAGATCATCCGTGAGCTCGAAGGGACGCAAGCCGCGCTGCACAGCCCGATCATTCTCAATGGGGGCGGCTTTGGCTTTACCGCCAATCACTCACTTGTAATGGCCTCTTACATCTCGCGTGCCAATGCGGCCGTGATCGATCTGCGGATGCTGCTGGAACGCGGCTGATTCCTGGGCCCGAGTCGGGCCGGCTTTCTCCATACGCTCGCGTATGGTAACTTCAGGGCTTGCTGATCGAACCTGAGGAATCCCACGTGAGCTCGCTCTATCACCATAGTTTCAAGGACATGATGAACGACGTGGTGGCTGCCGGCAGCTGCTGCGAATGCGGCAGCTGCGTGCTGGTATGCCCCCACAATGTCATCGAGTACGTGGATGGCAAACCAAAGCAGACGGCCAAGGAGAGCGCCGGCTTCGATTACTGCGGAATCAGCGAGGGCGTTGGCTGCGACGTCTGTGCCTCGGTGTGCCCGCGGCTATGGCCACGGGAGCAACATCTGCGGGATGCCCAATTCGGAAACGATCGCGGATACGAGGGCGTATTCGGGGTTTACCGGCACATCTTCGTGGCCCGAACGCGCCGCGCCGACATTCTCGAACGTGCTCAAGATGGTGGCATCGTCACCGCGCTGCTCGCCTGGGCCCGCGAAGCGGGTGAAATCGACGGCGCGGTGGTCTCTGCCGTTGGTGAGAACGACGACCCGTGTTTCCCGACGCCCAAGGTCGTGACCACGGTCGAGGAAATCAAAGGCAGCGCCAGCAGCTGGTACACCTACTGCCCTAACAATCTGGGTCTGGCGGAAGCGAAAGAAAAAGGGCTGGAGAAAGTGGCCTTCGTCGGCGTGCCCTGCCAGATCACGCCCTTGTCCAAGATGACCTACGTCGATCCCAGCCTGCTTCTTGCCGCCAAGAAGAAGCCTCAAATTGTCAGTCGCCAGCGCGGATTCATGAAGGGCTTCGCCGAACGCGTCGCCTTCAACGTGGGGCTTTTCTGCACCGAAGTGTTCCGGCCCGAACTCATGACCGAGCGGATTGAACAGCAGATGGGCATTCCTCTGACGGATGTGACGAAATTCAACGTCAAGGGCGAGGTGCTCATCTACAAGCGGGACGGCGACATCGCACGCATCCCGCTTGAAGAGGCAATGCGCGACTACCAACGTCCAGAGTGCCATCACTGCGGGGATTTCTCGGCTGAAATGGCCGATATCGCCTGCGGCGGCGTGGGCACCGATCAGGCCACCATCGTGGTGATCCGCACCCAGCGCGGCGAGGCGATCTGGCGTCAGTTCGAGGCCGCGGGCCTGGTCGACGTGTGGCCCATTCAGGAAAACAAAAAAGCCTGGAACATCCTCCAGCGTCTTGCCGAACGGCAGCGACTGCGGGTACCGGTCACGCAGGACCGTAATGGGACCACCCCGGGGTTGGGTCAATACTCTCCGATTCAGGAGCATCGCGAGGCCGTGGCCCAGATGGGAGAGCGCGGCAAATCTGCCGACGAGATCGAGGCTGGACTGGTGGCGGCGTACGAAGGCGTACCCCGTGCGCAGGAAGTCATCGGCTACATGGCTGGGCAACCGATTCCCGGTGATCCCGGTGAGCCGGCGCCCGGAGAGAAGCGGAAGCTACCGCCTCCGCCGCGACCGGACCAAGGGGGCGCGCCTCCCGGCTGGACGGCCCCGGCTTGAAATTCTGACCGGGTGCCCGGGCCGGGAGTGTCCTGTCCGGGTGCCCGCAGCCACGCTTGCTGCG
>JBIKOF010000137.1:0-5395 GCA_044358205.1 Gammaproteobacteria bacterium
CATCGAGAAGGTGAAGAGGGAGATATAGGAGAAAAAGCGCTGGTAGCCTGGATCATCGTGCATGTACCCGATGGTGTAGATGTGCACCATCCAGGACACGAAGGTCACTACCACCATCATGGTCGCTGTGAGCGGGTCGATGAGGAAACCCACCTTGAACCCTACCCCACCGCTCTGCAGCCACTCGTAGAGTGCGAAGTTTTGGGGCGCCACGCCGCCAAGCACGATGTCGCGGAAGACCAGGCATGACAGCCCGAAGGAGAGACCAACCCCGAGGATAGTGATCCAGTGGGTGAGGCTGCGTCCAAGTTGGCGGCCCAGCAGGCCGGCTGCCAAGGCGCCTGCAAGCGGGGCGAGGACGATGGCCAGGCAGAGTTCTTTCACAGGCGACTCTCGTTAAGCATGGTTGCAGCGGTGACTCAGCCCCGAAGAGTGCTGATGTCCTCGACATTGATGGAACTGCGATTACGGAATAACACGACCAGAATGGCGAGGCCGATGGCCGACTCTGCCGCAGCGACCGTCAGAATGAAAAATACGAACACCTGGCCGGTGATGTCCTGATTGAAATGCGAGAAAGCCACAAAATTGAGGTTAACGGCGAGCAGCATCAGCTCCACGCACATCAACAGCACGATGAGGTTTTTTCGATTGATGAAAATACCCGCGATGCTCAGACAGAACAGCACAGCGCCGACGAGCAGAAAATCGGATAGGGCGAGCATGGGGTTACCTCCGGGATCCGGTCATCGGCATGTCAGGCGTCAGGCGCATCGACGGGCGCCTTCTCAGCCGCCATCTTCACGAGACGCACCCGGTCCTCACGCTGCACCCGGACCTGGCGCTCCGGCTTGGGTGCTTTGGTCTGGCGGGTCGTTCGGAGCGTCAGCGCAATCGCGGCGATGATGGCCACCAGCAAGACCACCGCCGCAGCCTCGAACGGCAGCAAGTATTGGGTATAGAGCACGCGACCCAGTTGAGCCGTGTTTTCGTAGTCGGCTGCTGCCGGGGCAGGCGACGGAACGGATTGCAGTCCGAAGTGCTGGCGCCCAACGACGAGTCCGATGGCCGTGAGCATCAACACGGCCACGATGCCGCCAACCGCCACATTGCGGGTGAAGCCTTCCCGGAGGACGGCCACGTTGATATCCAGCATCATCACCACGAACAGGAACAGCACCATCACAGCCCCGACATAGACGAGCACCAGCGCGATGGCGAGAAACTCTGCCTCGAGCAGCATCCACAGGCCCGAGCTTGCAAAGAAACCAGCCACCAGAAACAGCGCGGCATGGACCGGGTTGCGCAAGGTGATGACCATAAGCGCCGAGAACAGCAACCCGGCAGCGAAGGCGTAAAAGACGATTTGTTCGAACATGCGTGCGATCCGGTTGGCCTGCGGTCAGCGATACGGAGCTTCGGCGGCGCGATCAGCCGCAATCTGGGCTTCGAAGCGGTCGCCATTGGCGAGCAGCTTGTCCTTGGTCATCAAAAGGTCGCCACGCTTTTCGCCGTGATACTCAAAGTGTCGGGTTTCGACGATCGAATCCACGGGGCAGGACTCCTCACAGAAGCCGCAGAAGATGCACTTGGTGAGATCGATGTCGTAGCGGGTGGTCCGCCGGGTACCATCGGCGCGCGGCGCTGACTCGATAGTGATTGCCAGCGCCGGACACACCGCCTCGCACAGCTTGCAGGCAATGCATCGCTCTTCCCCGTTCGGGTAACGTCGTAAGGCGTGCAGCCCCCGGAACCGGGCGGATTGCGGTGTTTTCTCTTCTGGATACTGGATGGTGATCTTGCGGTCGAAGAGGTATCGCCCCGTCAGGCTCATGCCTTTGACCAATTCCACCAAGGTGAGGCTTTTCAGGTAACTGACGACGGCATTCATGTCGGCGCTCCGGTGCCGTGCGCGAACCACGGCGGTACTTGCAACACCACGAGACTGGCGACCACCACAATCCAGACGATGGTGATGGGCAGGAAGACCTTCCAGCCAAGGCGCATGATCTGGTCGTAGCGATAGCGTGGAAACGTTGCGCGGAACCAGAGGAAGCAAAACAGGAAGAAGAAGACCTTGAACACGAACCAGTGCAGGCCATCGCCCAACAGGGTTCCGATGACCGGGAACTGGGTCCAGGCCTCCGGCAGCGGTGACATCCAGCCACCGAAGAACATGACAGTCGTCAGCGCGCTGATGAGCATCATGTTGGCGTATTCGGCGAGGAAGAACAGGGCGAAACCCATCCCCGCATACTCGACATGGAAACCGGCGACGATTTCAGACTCGCCTTCACTGACATCGAAGGGCGCACGGTTCGTTTCAGCGACACCCGAGATGAAATAGATGAGGAATAGCGGGAACAGGGGCAGCCAGAACCAGGTAAGCAGGTTACCGCGCTGTGCTTCCACGATTTCCCCAAGATTGAGGCTGCCGGCCGCTACCAGTACCCCAACCAGCGCAAATCCCATCGCGATTTCATAGCTGACGATTTGCGCGGCTGAACGCATGGCGCCGAGAAAGGCATATTTCGAGTTGGAAGCCCAGCCCGCGATGATAATGCCGTACACGCCGAGCGAGGTCAGGGCGAGGATGTAGAGCAGCCCGGCGTTGATGTCCGCCAGGACCTGCTCCACCCCAAACGGCATCACGGCCCAGGCCGCAAGCGCCGGCGCAAGGGCGACGATTGGTGCCAGAAGAAAGAGCACGGGGTTGGCGCCAACGGGGATGATCATCTCTTTCATCAAGAGCTTGAAAGCATCGGCGATGGGCTGACCCAGTCCGCCGAGTTGGGGAATTCCGAAGAAGGTCACGCGGTTTGGCCCCAGCCGGACCTGCATGTAGCCGATGACCTTGCGTTCGAGCAAGGTGAGATAAGCCACGCCGCCCATGATTGGCAGCAGGATAGCCACAATCTTTATAAGAATGATGGTGACTGCCAGCAGTGGCGCCGGCAGGAAGCCGAGCTGGGCTTGCAGGAACTCGGTCACGCGAGGCCCCCTTCCGCACGCAGCGTGATCCTGGAGACCACCGGAAGGCCCGCGGCCAGGCGCGAGGCCTGATCGAACAGCACACAGCCCTCCGGAACCGCGGGATCGGCCAGTGCTTCCGCACTCGCCTCGGCGCCGCCGGCCTGTAGCCGAACCCGGGCACCGTCAGTCAGGCCGAGGTTGGCCAAGGTCACCGGGTTGAGGCGCAGGTTCTCGTCGCCTGCCTGCGGCATTTGCTGGAGCGCGTGCGCGCGTCGCACCAGCGCGTCCGTGCGATACATGGGAACACGTGTCACCGCCTCGAGCCCCAGAGCGGACTCGCCTTGCGAAACTGTTTTCCGCAAGGGATAGCAGGCGTTCGGTGCACTTGCCGGGAGCCTGCCCTGAGTTACGCGGGAGACATCCGTCACCGTGACCGCATCGAAGCCTTCGAGGCCGCAGCGCTCCCCCGCCATCCGCAGCACCTTCCACGCGGGGCGAGCTTCACCCGGCGCTTTGACGGCTGCTGTAAAACCTTGCCAAGCCCCCTGAACATTGACGAAAGTGCCTTCGTTCTCGGCGTATGCCGCCACGGGCAACAGCAGCGTCGCGACCCGCTCAAGACCGGGCGTCACCCAGGGAACCATCGCAACCACGCAGCGCGCAGCGGCCAATGCATGGCTCAACGCAAGCGGGTCTGCGACATCGTGTTCTGGCTCCACGCCCAGAAGAATGTATGCGGACAATCCCGCTGCCATCATCCGGGCGGCGTCGAGCCCCGGTGCAGGCAGGACGACGCCACCCGGCCCCCGGTGGGGAACGGCGCCGGCCAGCCATGCCCCTGCGCTGTTGGCGCCCTCGGTCAGCAGCCCGAGGCGCGCGCTCGTCAGCCCGGCCAGTCGGGTGAGCAAACCCAGCACCACCGCGCGGTCCGGGCAGGACTGCAGCCGATTACCCGCCAGAATGTGCACGGCGCGGCGTCCCTCCAGGAGCCCGGCAATGTTCCTGACCACAGCATCGGCAGCCGCATACTGGGCGAGATCCTCGGTGGGTGCGCTCCGGGCCGTTGCAACGGCCGCTACCAGTGCACCCACGGTGCTGGTCAGTTGCGAGGGCGCCACCGCGAGCTGGGCCGCCACTTCGAAGTTGTATTCCTGTGCCAGCGTGTCGATGGCGATGACGACGGCCCCACGCAGCGCGGCTTTACGCATGCGGTGGCTGATCAGGGGCTGGTCGTGCCGGGGATATCCCCCAACGACAACGATGGCATCGGCCTCCTCCAGTCCGGCCAGCGCCGATCCGAGTCCAGGGCTTAGTGGCTCGTCCGCATCCGCTGAAAAATCGACCTGACGGAGGCGGTGGTCGATGTGGTGGCTACCGAGTCCTCTCACAAGCTGTTGCAGGAGGAAAAATTCTTCCACTGTGGCAGAGGGCGAGGCCAGCGCGCCCACCGATGCACCCGCCTCACGCAACCCCTGCGCCAATGCCGCAAAGGCCGTTTCCCAGTCGCACTCGCGCCAGATCCCGTTCTCGCGGATGCGCGGGGTGAGCAAACGGTCCGGACTCGACAGCCCCTGATAGCTGAACCGGTCGCGGTCTGCGATCCAGGTTTCGTTGACGGCTTCGTTCTCGCGGGGGACGACGCGTTTCACGACCTGACCCTTGGCGTGCAGGTGGACGTTGGAGCCCACACAGTCGTGAGGTGCGACGCCCGGGTACTGGCGCAGTTCCCACGCCCGCGCCGAGTAGCGATAGGGCTTGGAGGTCAGGGCGCCGACCGGGCATAGATCGATGACGTTACCGGACAGCTCGGAGGTGACCGCCTGGGCCACGTAAGTGCCGATTTCCATATGCTCGCCGCGGCCCGTAGCGCCCAGTTCGCGCAGGCCGGCCACCTCTTCCCCAAAACGCACGCAACGCGTGCAGTGGATGCAGCGGGTCATGTCGGTCTGCACCAAGGGCCCGATGTTCTTGTCGCGCACCACGCGTTTGCGCTCTGTGTACTGCGAGACCGACGTGCCGTAACCGAGGGCAAGGTCCTGCAGTTCGCACTCCCCGCCCTGGTCGCAGATGGGGCAGTCGAGTGGGTGGTTGATCAGCAGGAATTCCATGGTCGCCTGCTGGCCGGCAATGGCCTTCGGCGATTTGGTGAAGACCTTCATGCCCTCCATGACGGGTGTGGCACAGGCGGGTTGAGGCTTCGGAGCGCGCTCCACTTCCACCAGACACATGCGGCAGTTGGCCGCGACGCTGAGTTTCTTGTGATAACAGAAGCGGGGGATGTAGATGCCCGCCTCATCGGTGACGTCGATCAGCATCGCGCCCTTGCGCGCGGTCAGGGGCTGACCATCGACTTCGAGGGTGACCGTGTCTTCCACTTTCGGGGCTTCAGTGACCGTCGCGCTCATGGGCTTCAGGGATCCTG
>JBIKOF010000169.1:0-4889 GCA_044358205.1 Gammaproteobacteria bacterium
GCTCTTCATCACCCTTGTGGAAAACGATGGCGAGGGTGGCGTGTTTGCGCTAGCCGAGGTCTTGAAGCGATATGTTGCCAAGGGGGGGCTCGGGATGACCCTCGTCACGGCCCTTATCATTGGCTCCACCGCCCTTCTGTTCGCCGACAGTCTTATCACCCCTCCGCTATCGATTATGGCGGCGATGGAGGGTATGCAGGACGTCAGTCCGGGTGCGTCCGAGTTGGTAATACCACTAAGCCTGGCGGTGCTCCTGTGCTTGTTCGCGCTGCAGAAATTTGGATCACAAGCACTTTCAGGGCTCTTCAGCCCGGTCATGTTGACCTGGTTCGTGGTGATTGGAGTCTACGGGCTATTGCAGATTCTGGAGCAGCCAGATGTTCTGCGCGCCATGTCCCCTCACTATGCGATACATCTCCTATCCGTTCTCGAATGGCGCCATGTTTTCCCCTTGTTCGGGTCAATTCTGCTGGCGGCCACCGGCGCTGAGGCAATCTACGCTGACATGGGCCATTTTGGGCGTAAGCCAATTAGCTTGGCCTGGTTTGGGGTGGCGATGATTGCGCTCCTGCTCAGCTACTTCGGCCAGACCGCGTGGATTCTCAGCGGGAAGGATTCTATGAATGCTGATGCTAATTCCTTCTTCGCGATTGTCCCTCCAGTTCTTTTGGTCCCCACCGTAATGCTGGCCGCGCTGGCTAGCGTCATCGCGGGGCAGGCGGTTATTTCCGGCATGTTCTCCATGGTCACGCAGGCCATCCGGACCGGATATTTGCCACGTCTGCGGATCGTTCAGACTTCAGAATCCGTCCGAGGCCAGATCTACGTCCCCACCATCAATACGATTTTGATGCTGGGCGGGGTCGCGCTTATCCTGTTTTTCGAATCTTCCTCGGCGCTCGCCGGGTCTTACGGATTCGCAGTGGCTGCAGCAATGCTCCTCACCACCCTCGCGTTCAGTGCAATCATTCTGTTGGTCTGGAAGTGGACGGTGTGGAAGGTGATTGCGTTCGTCTTCTTCGCGCTCCCACTAGACATCCTGTTTTTTGCTGCCACTGTGTTCAAGCTTCCCGCAGGTCACTTTGTCACGCTGGGGATTACTCTGGCCGCCGCTGGGCTGATGGCCTCCTGGTACTACGGCAACCGACGTCTCATGCAGCGGGCGCAGAGAATCGATATCCCCCTCGAAGATTTCGTGGAGCTGGTGAGCCTTCGTTCAGATCTTCATCTTCAGAAAAAGCCGGCGATTTTCTTCCAGCATCTTCCCTTCGATCCTGCAGTGCGCATCACTCCATTTGCATTACTGCAGCAGGTTCAGATGACCTCGATGCTGTTTCAACCTGCCGTCGTAGTGGAATTCATCACAGCCCCAACACCTCGGGTCGCTGAGGATGCGCGTATCACGGTTCATGAATACGGCCATGGCATTACGGTGGTTCATCTGACGTTCGGCTATTGGGAGCAGATAAGCGTGACACCCGTCATACAGCTCGGTCTGGAGCGAGGCTGGTGGACGCGAGAGGAGGAGCTTGTGTATTTCTCGGTTCGGGAAATTCTGCGGCTAGGAGCAGACAAGGGCTTCCCGCTCCCCATGAAATGGATGTTGCGCTTTCTCCACCAGTTTGATCAGCGCCTGATTCGCACCCTTGGGCTGGAGCCCGCGCGGTGCGTGGAACTGGGTGTATCGGTTGCAGTCTAGCGGAGGCGCTCTCAAGCCACGCGAGTTGCATACAGAATCGAGATTTGCGCAGCCCACCCGCGCCGTTAATTCATACAGGACACGCTGAAAAAATATGCGTCTGGCGCCCCCTCCCTACGTCGTCGAAGTGCACCCCCCAACCAGCCATATTCCCGCCGGGGTCTATTTCAGCCTCGAAACACCCCTACCCGGCGGCACGGTAAGCAGCCTCGTTATCGAAGTGGCGGGCTGGGTCGCCCATACCGATCGTTGTGAGCTTTCCGCGCCAAACGAGGTCGCCGTCCTGATTGATGGAGAGCCATGGCTTTCCACACGCGTGGAGTTGGCGAGGGACGATGTAGGACCGGCTCTTCATGAAGACTTTGGCGAACAGACCACTACCAACTTGAACGGATTCTGTCTTGCGCTCCCCGTTTATCTCTCGGGGAGGCTCGACACGGTCTATACACTCGTCGCGCTTTTAGGTCCTGAGCGTCATCCTGGTTACGTCATCGCTACGATAAGTTTCCAGACCCGCGCCTGCCTGCCGGATCACTGGCGATCAACCAGGCCCATGACTCCCGTGCTGATCACTTCGCTCGGCCGGAGCGGAAGCTCTGTGCTGTGTCGGATGTTCAGCGAGCATCCCGTTTTTTACGGCGCGCGTGGGGGTAACCAGTTTGGAGAGCTGCGAGTGCTGGAGTTCATCTCTCGACTCGTTTCAGTGGCTTCGTCCGAGGGATGCTCATCAGAGCTCAATACACTCGAGACTCAACCAGATTTCAAGTCACTGCCGGCTCCCGTCTTCGCCTCGCGGATCCTTGGAGGCTCTGATAGAAAAAACAGCAATGAACAGAATCTTCTGGTTTATTTAAGTGAAAACATCCTGAAATTAGCGCAGGGATTTCTGGATGAATATTTCTCGCAGATAGGAAAATTCAAGCCAGAATCCAGATACTTGGTTGAGAAAAACTGGAATGTTCTCAGCACTAACAGTCTTCGAATCTTCTTCGACAATACGAAGGAAATCTTTCTGGTAAGAAACCCCGTATCTTTCTGGAATTCGCAAATTGCATTTTATAAAAAAGAATATCTGGCGGATGAAGTGCTGAGCTCGCATAAAAAAGCGCTGGCACAGCAATATCGCGCACTCGCCAGGGCCTGGCGGGATCGCCGCGGGAACGCAATTCTCGTTCATTACGAAGCCTTGGTGACCCAGCCGGAGCAGACGCTCGCACATATCTTTGGTTATCTAGGGTGCGAGCTCGATCCCGCGTTTGCGGCGAAGGCAGCCGGCATGCTCGGCGACAGCAGCGCCCATTCTCAAATGCTAAGAACTCACATCGACGGTGATTTCGATACGGAGTTTGACGCCTACCTAAGAAGCCTAGAGGACTCAACCAGGGAAGATTTGGTGCGGAGCGCCCGGGACTTGGGCTATGAGCTCTGACTTGGGTTTCTGCAAAGATAGTCCTGGTCTCCAAACCTCAGGGTCTGGCATCGAGGCACTGGTGTGGCGGCCTTGCCAGGGTTTGTCTTGCTGTCTTGAACCAATGGGCGAGGCGCCACTACTATCGATACGCGATGTCGGTTTTCCCACTTTCAAAAAGCGCGCAGCCGCGCGTCTATCCATCCCGCACTTGGAGAACGTCTCATGAAGCTTGTGCCCCTGATGACTTACTACGCCAATCTCTCGCAAGCCCTGCCGGTTGGTAGTGCAATGTACGGCAATAGACTTATCGTGGAGGTGGATGGCGGGGAATTCGAGGGGCCGCGGCTAAAGGGCGTTATTCGCAAGGCTGGATGCGCCGACTGGCTGACCTTGGCGGAGGACTACGGCCATCTGGATGTGAGGGCGACGCTAGAGACCCATGACGGGGCTTTTATCTATGTCGAATATATCGGGAAGCTCGAACTCACGCCCAAGGTGCAGGCCGCGCTTGCTGGCAACGGCACCACGGAGTTTGGCGAAAGTTATTTCGTCACTGCTCCCCGCATGCAAACCGGAGACCCGCGCTATCAATGGGTGAACAACATTATTTGCGTAGCCCAAGGAAAGATCGGCGCGGGGCGCGTCGACTATCGTGTGTTCCAGGTGGTGAACGACTGAGCCTTTCTTGTGCTACCGGCCGGGTGGCTTGCGAAAGTGCCTTGACCACTCGGCCGGACCTACGTGCGTATTGGGCGCGGCGCTAGCAGGGAAAAGTTCAGGCCGTCACTTGTGGTTGGGCCGCACACGACAGGTCGAAACGATCCGCGTTCATTACTTTGAACCAAACTGCCACGAAGTCCCGAACGAATCTCTCGTGGTTATCATCTTGTGCATACACTTCGGCATAGGCGCGCAATACGGAATTGGAACCAAACACCAGATCAACCCGGGTGGCGGTCCACTTTGTAGTGCCGCTGGCGCGGTCCACGATGTCATAGCTGTTCCGGCCCGTAGGCTTCCACCGATAGGCCATGTCTGTGAGATTCACAAAGAAATCATTGCTTAAAGTGCCCGGTCGGTCTGTGAACACACCTTCCCTGGAGCCACCATGGTTGGTGTCCAGAACTCGCATGCCGCCGATGAGTACCGTCATTTCGGCGGCGGTCAGCCCCAGCAACTGGGCGCGGTCCAGCAGCATTTCCTCGGGCTTTACCGCGTAATGCTTTTTCTGCCAGTTGCGGAATCCGTCCGCGAGAGGTTCCAGCACCTCGAAAGACTCGACATCGGTTTGTGCTTGATTGGCGTCGCCGCGGCCGGGCGCAAAGGGCACGGTAATGTTCACACCGGCCGCTTGGGCTGCCCGCTCGATGCCCAGATTACCGCCCAAAACAATAATGTCGGCAACACTGGCCCCTGTATCTGCGGCGATCTTTTCGTACACCGCCAGCACTTTGGTCAGGCGGGCGGGTTCGTTGCCCTCCCAGTCTCTTTGGGGGATAAGCCGGATACGCGCACCGTTCGCGCCACCGCGGTGATCTGAGCCGCGGTACGTGCGCGCGCTGTCCCAGGCAGTGGCCACTTGTTCGCTGATAGACAAGCCCGCAGCAGCGATCCTCGCTTTAACCAAGGCCACGTCGTAGTCCTTGTTTCCCGCGGGGACAGGGTCTTGCCAGATCAGATCTTCGGCCGGCACTTCCGGACCGATATAGCGTGCCTTGGGGCCCAAATCGCGGTGCGTCAGCTTGAACCACGCGCGGGCGAAAACATCCTCAAAATATG
>JBIKOF010000099.1:0-6414 GCA_044358205.1 Gammaproteobacteria bacterium
CACGGATGAGGATGAGGCTGAACTGGCAGCGGCGGCGAATCTCGGCCACCAGATCCCAGGCGCCCTCATCAAGGCCGCGACCGTCGGTCAACAGGAACACCAGTCCGCCGGGGCGGCACAGGGCGGCCAATGCGCGCAGAAGTCCTTGCAGCGACTCGGGCGCGCCCTGAAATTCCGGCAGCCCCAATCCGCCCATCCGCACCAGCGCCTTCAGGCATTGAACCACTGCGGGGTTGCCTCGCCCTGGGACCAGAACCTCATGCCGGGCAGAATGCCCGATGACGCCTCCGACGCGGTCGCCCTCGAGCGCAGCCTTCCATGCCAGTAACGCTGCAGCGCGCGCTGCCTGCACGCGTTTGAATACCCCACGGGTGGCGAAATGACTGGAGGGGCCGAGGTCGACGCCCAGACACACCGGGCGCTCGCGTTCTTCCCGGAAAAGCTTGGTGTGCGGCTTACCCAGACGGGCCGTCAGCCGCCAGTCCAGCGCACGGACGTCATCGCCGGCCTGATAGGGCCGGGATTCCGCATACTCCATGCCGCGGCCCCGGATAGGTGCACGATAGTCGCCGCGCTGTCTGGCTTCTGCACGCAACTGCCAGCCACGCAGTTGGCCTGCGACTCCCGCCATCGCCATGAGATCCGCGAGGGCAGGGGCGGTCAGGGCTGAGGTTGAGGTCAGCGCCTCGAGCGGGCGGGGCTTGCGCCAGAGCATGGGATCAGGGCACCGGCACCCGCGACAGGAGCGTATGGACGAAACTATCCGGCGTCACGCCTTCGGCGCGCGCTTCGAAGTCGAGGATCAGGCGGTGACGGAGCACATCGGGTGCCATCCGGTGAATATCTTCCGGCGTCACATAAGGACGGCCCGCGAGCCAGGCGTGGGCCCGGGCGCAGCGGTCGAGGGCGATGGTGGCGCGCGGACTTGCGCCGTAGGCAATCCAGCGCGCCAGATCTTCGCCGTAGGCGCGCGGCGAGCGCGTGGCACAGATCAGTTCCAGCAGATAGGCTTCCAGCGCATCGCTCATGTGCACGCCAAGGACCTCCTGGCGCGCAGCAAAAATCTGGCCCTGGTTCAGCAGGGTGGCTGGACCGACCACCGTCCGCATCTGGGCCAGGGTTTCCTGCCGGGCAAGCGCGAGGATTTGGCGCTCCTCTTCCGGCGTCGGGTAGGTCACCGCCACGTGCAGAAGGAAGCGATCGAGCTGGGCCTCGGGCAGGGGATAAGTCCCTTCCTGCTCCAGCGGATTCTGGGTGGCCATCACCAGAAACAGTTCCGGCAACTGATAGGTTTCCCGGCCAATCGTGATTTGGCGTTCGGCCATCGCCTCCAGCAGCGCCGACTGGACCTTGGCCGGCGCCCGGTTGACTTCGTCTGCCAGCACCATGTGGTGGAACAGCGGCCCCTGCTGAAACTTGAAAGAACCATCCTGCGGCCGATAAATCTCCGTGCCGGTCAAATCCGCGGGGAGCAGGTCGGGCGTGAACTGAATGCGGTGAAAATCGCCTTCTATGCCTTCGGCGAGCACCTTGACGGCGCGCGTCTTGGCCAGTCCGGGCGGCCCCTCGACCAGCAGATGGCCGTCTGCCAGCAAGGCAATCAGCAGGCTGTCCACCAGACGCTGCTGGCCGATGATGCGTTCGTTGATGAAGGCTCGAAGCTGGGTCAGTGCGGTCTGGGTGGACATGGGCGGATGCTCGATAGGTGCAAATGACTGGACCGGACAGGGATAATCAGTGGCCCGCGTGTATCTTGCAAGCGAGGGCGGCGCGGCCTGTCACCTGATTGTCACGCCAGGAACGCTAGATTGGACACATGACAGACGAGGATTGCACAGCTATGCAGGCACAGCGCGGTTTCACCCTGATCGAGGTAATGGTGGTGGTGGTCATTCTTGGCATTCTCGCCGCGATCGTGGTGCCAAGAATCATGAGCCGACCCGATGAAGCACGGGTCATCAAGGCCCAGCAGGATCTCCGTGCTGTGGCAGCGGCGCTCGACCTCTACAAGCTCGACAATTTCACCTATCCGACCACGGCCCAGGGCCTGGAAGCCCTGGTAGAGAAACCGGCCTCGCTCGCGCCCGGCGCCAACTGGCGAACGGGCGGCTATCTCGCGAAATTGCCGCAGGATCCATGGGGCAAGACCTATCAGTATCTGGCGCCCGGGCAACATGGCGAATACGACCTGCTTTCTCTCGGTGCCGATGGCGCGCTTGGCGGTGAAGGGACCAGCCGTGACATCGGAAACTGGGAGAGCGAATAGACCATTGCGGGCGCCGAGCGCAGGACTGCACCGCCTGACACGCGGGTTTACGCTGCTCGAAATCGTGGTCGTGCTGGCCCTGATAGGCATTGTGGCCGGGTTCATCTCGCTCGCCATTGGAGACGGGGGACAGGCCAACCGAGTACGCGAGACAGCGCAGTTGTTGCGCCAACTCACGGATGCGGCCGCCGATGATGCCGTGCTCGGCAATCGGCCCGTGGCCGTGGTGGTGGCTGGAGGACAGGTCAAACTGCGCGAGTGGCGGCAGGGGGCGTGGCAGGACCGGCCTCTGGACCGCTTATTCCGCAGTCGCATGCTACCGGCTGATGTCTCTATCCAGGTAACCGGACGTGACCGGAATGGGCGCCTCGGTGCACAGGTCCCGGCGGTGCTTCTGCCGGACGGCAGCGCCGAACTCCTGCCGATTCAATTTCGGGGCCTGGACGGTGACTTCGCGCTAAGCCTCGTGCCGGATGCCACCGGCTATCGCCTACAGCCTTGATGCCCCGCGCCTCGCAGCCCGCTGGTTTCACCCTGATCGAGGTTCTCGTCGCCCTGGCTGTGCTCGCCACCGTGCTCTATGTGTCTGCGGGTGGGCTTGGAACGTCGGCCCGCACGCAGGCAGCGCGCGAGGAACGCCTGCTTGCACACTGGGCCGCGCTCGATGCCGCAACCGGAATCGTGCTGGAAGCCGGACCTGAAACTTTTGCCGGTGAGCCGCCGCCAACGCGCGGCGTGGAGATGTTGGGCCGCCAGTTCGAAGTGCGCTTCACGCTGCGCGAGGGTGAACCCATCGACCCGTCGCTGGGACAAGATGCGGAAACCAAGCCTCCCCGCTGGTTGGTCGTCGAAGCCAGGCACGCTGCAACGCCGACAGAGGTGCTGCAGGCGCTGGAGGTGCCCTTGCCATGAGGGCTCGAAACCGCGGGTTCACGCTGCTCGAGTTGCTGGTTGCCATCGCCATCTTCGGTGTAACCGCAGTCATGGCTTACGACGGCCTGCGCAACTTTCTGGCCGGCCGCGCGCGTCTCGAACAGCACACGGAGGCATTCGCCGCGCTCGTTCGCACGGTGGGACAACTGCAGCAGGATTTTGAACAAATGGCCCCGCGGGCAGTCCGCGATGCGCTTGGAGACTTTGAACCTGCGTGCCGTGTGTTCCGCGAGGAAGAGGTCACAGGGGTGATGCTGACGCGCTTCAGCGCCTGGCCATCCAGCGCCGCGCGCGTCGCCGATTTGCGCCGGGTCGAATACCGCCTGCGCGAGGGCCGCCTGTGGCGGAGGGAGTGGGACGCGCTCGATCGGATTGCCTCGACGTCGTACCGGGAACGGCCATTGCCGCTTGAACTCGGCAGCTTTTCCCTGAGATTTCTTGGCGCTTCGGGCTGGCAGGAGGACTGGCCGCGCGGTGCGGCAGCGGGTGTCCGGGACACCTTGCCGCGCGCGGTCATGGTGACCCTTGGATTGGCGGACGGGCGCAGTCTCATCCGACTGTTCCGCGTAGGGGGGCTAAGGCCATGAAGCCATTGCACGCCCAGCGTGGCGTGGCGCTGGTGACAGCCATGCTCATCGCCGCCCTGGTGACGGCAGCGGTGGTGGCCCTGGCCACGCATCAATCGCTGGAAAGCCGCCGGATTTCGAACGTTCTCGGTGCGGATCGCGAGGCGCTGCTGCTGGCCGAACTGGAGATTCGTGCGGCCGAACGGCTGGTGGCAGACCTGCGAGCGGGCAACACCGACGACACGGGCGAGGACTGGGCGCGTGAACCGTTGCGCGTTACGCGCGGGGAGACCCGGATTACGGGACGACTGCAAGACCTGCTCGGCCGCTTCAATCTGACCAATCTCTCGCCAGACCCGGCCATCGGAATGGGCACATCCGAACAACCGCCGCCGGACGCGGCAGGGACCGATGCCGGCGGCGACCCGCCCCCGATGGAAGATCCTGCCTCGCTGTCGATGACGCCCGACGGTCCGGAAGAGGTGGTTGGCGAAACGGCGGAGCCCCTCGGGGACGCCGCGAACGAGGAGGGCCGTGTCGCAACTGGCGATCCCGCAGGCAACCGCCCGGGGCTTGAGCCGCCCATGCCGCCCGCCCAGCGCGCGGAGCAGCAGTTCCGCTCCCTGCTGAAAGCACTTGAACTGGATGAAACGCCAGTGCAGGCGATTCTTGACTGGATCGACCCGGATAACGAAACCCGTTTCCCCAATGGCGCGGAAGACGATTACTACTCGCGTCAGACACCGGCCTACCGCACCTCCAATCGGCCATTGGCAAGCGTGCGCGAACTCCTGCTCGTGCGCGGTGTGGATGCGGCGTTCGTCGAACGACTCGGCCCGTTCGTGACCTGTCTGCCCACTGCCACACCAGTCAACGTCAACACAGCCTCGCGCGAGGTGCTGATGAGCCTTGATCCCGGGATCAGCAGCGGCATGGCGCGCCTGCTCGTTCAGGCCCGTGAGACCCAGCCTTTCACGGACGCGGCGGCGTTCATGCGTCATCCGTTGCTACAATATCGCCGGCTCGACGCCGAAGGACTTGCCTTCGCGAGCCAGTATTTTCTGCTCGAGAGCGAGATCGTCACGCGCGATCAGGAGCGCGCTTTCGAGTCCACCCTCACGCGCGCCAATCGCCAGGCGAGCGTGCTTGACCGCCGGCAGCGCGTGATGGACGCGCCGGAATTTCTGGAGAGCGAGCCATGACGGAAGTCTGGATGGTGCGTGCAGAAAGCGATGGTCGCTGGGCCTATGGCCCGGGCCGCCCGCTGGCACCCGAAACAGCACCGCGTGGCGAATGCACCCTCGACGACCTGGGTGCCAGGCTGCCCGGTTCCGCCGTGATGCTGCTCGATGGGCGGGCGGTGACGACGCTACGGGCCGACATCCCGGGACGCTCCGACCGACAGGCGCGTATCGCTGCGCCCTTTGCGGTGGAGGAGGAAATCGCCGAAGACATCGAAGGCGTGCGGGTGGTTTGCGGGTCTCGCGAATCGGACGGCGCTCGGGTCGTTGCCGTGGTCCACGAGGGATTGCTCACCGCCATCCTCACGCCGCTCGCTGCGGTGGGTCGCGCGCCCTTCTCGGTCATCCCGGAATATCTCGCACTCCCCTGGCAGACGGGCCAGTGTTCGCTCCACATCGCGACCGACCGGGTGCTGGTGCGAATCAATCGCAACGAGGGCTTTGCCTGCGATCTGGAGATCGCGGCGGTGGTGGTCCCCCGCACTTTGGCGGCGCGGGAGGTCCGAACGCTCGATGTCTATGGGAAAGCCTTGCCTTTCCCGCTTGAGGGCGTCGACGTCTCGCATCACCCTTTGCCTGAAGCCACGTGGGACGTTCTCTCACGCGGTCTCGCAGCGCCACCGGCGCTCGAGTTGCTGCCCCAGGAATTTCGCCAGCGGGCCAAGGACATGGGGCATCCGCTGCTTGCCACTGCCGCAGTGCTGGTGCTGGCACTTGTCGGATTTACAGGATTTTCAATCTCCGCGCGTACCGAGCTGCAGCAGGACCTGGCCACGCTGGAGGCGCGGGAACACGCCCTCATGGCCGCAAGTTTTCCCGGCATAGAGCGCATCGTGAACGCTGAAGTCCAGGCCACTCAGGTCTTGGGTGAGCTACGTGCAGCCGCAGGTGGGGAGATTTCTTTTCTGGAACTCTTGCACGGTCTGGGGACAGGCATTGCAGCCAAGAATCAGACGATTGAATTCACCAGCATTGCGTATGCCGACGGTATTCTCAGTGCACAGGTCGTTGCACCCGACATCGCGGTCCTCGAAGCGCTGCGCACCGATACGGCCCCGACGCTCAATCTGGAGATTGTATCGGTTGAAGCACGGGATAACGGTGTTGTCGGCAGTCTGCGCGCGAGCGCTGGCCTGAAATGAGAGCGTGGGCATGAATCGGGAGCGGCTGGTGTTGTGGTGGCAAGCACTGAGCACGCGCGAGCGCGGGCTGGTGGGCAGTCTGGTGCCGTTGCTCGTGGGGGTGCTGCTTTATGTCGGGCTAGTTGAGCCGCTTCAGAACTCGGTGAGCACTCTCGCATCGGCAAGAGAGGCGCGGATTGAGGGCCTGCAACGTCTGGAGGCACTTGCGGCTGAAGCCCGAACGTTGCAGCGCCGGGGTGGAGCTCAGCGCGGGACACCTCCCAGTG
>JBIKOF010000100.1:0-6369 GCA_044358205.1 Gammaproteobacteria bacterium
TCACCTGGACGGTGAACTGGCCCGGCAGACGGGCAAAACCAGCCGTTTCGGGCATCTGTACGACTTTCTGGTAGGGGGGCTCAATTACGCCCTCCTGTTCGCTAGCCTGGGGGTTGGTCTTGCGGCTAGGGAGGGACGCTGGACCGCCGTGCTGGGGATCACTGCCGCCCTGTGCAATCCCCTCATCATGACGCTGCGGGTGCGCATGGATAACGCCTTTGGTCTGGAAGCGACGGAGCACCCCTCTTTCGGCTGGTTCAATCTGGAGGACTTTATCTACACCATCGGTCCGATCACCTGGATTTGGGGCGCCGTGTACTTCTTCGTGCCCTTTGCGTTTGGGACGCTCGCCTACCTGGGCTGGACGTGCCTCGAGTATCGCCGGTGGTTTGGGCAAAGGAAGGCTTGATCGGCGCAGGTCAATCCGCGAAGGAGCCGTCCGGCCGACGGTGGTGTTGCGACATGAAGTGGCCGCACTCGGGGCAGTGCTTTTTGAAAATGCCGTAGTTCCAGCTGAAGAGTAACCGGTAGCACAGGTTCGGTACCCACCATAGCAGCCGGAAAAAAAGCGAATCGGTGCATCTCACGCAATCCCGGCAACCGCTGGCCATCCAGAATTTCCTCATCAATTGACCTGCGCCAGTTTCCCGTGCGGCGCACGACCGACAGGGCTTTCAGTGCCCGCTATCGTGCAGTGACAATGGGGGTCTTGTCACCGTATCCCCATACCGGAGCATCCGCATGAAACATCTCGCCCTTGTCGGGGGTGGCTTCGCAGGCCTGTGGGCGGCGCTCGCGGCTGCCCGGGAATTCGTGCTCGCCGGCGAGACTTGCCGTATTACGCTCGTTTCCCGGGACGAATTCCTGACCGTCAGGCCTCGGCTCTATGAGGTCTTCACGCCGACGATGCGCGTCGCGCTCGCGCCGATACTCGCCGCGGTCGACATTGAATTGCTAGTAGGTGAGGTAACGGGCATCGACCTCGCCATGCGCAGGCTGAATGTGGTCACAGGAGAGGGGACCCATCGGGGCGCGCACTTCGACCGACTTGTCCTGGCCACGGGCAGTCGTCAGCGTCCGCTGCTGGTGCCTGGGGCGACCGTCCACGCTTTCGATATCGACACTTTCGAGGGCGCAGCGCGCCTCGATCAACACCTGAGAACGCAGGTCACCGCGATGGACGACGCCGCGGCCCGGACCTTTGTGATCATTGGGGGTGGCTTTACCGGCATTGAGCTCGCGACCGAGATGCGAGCGCGACTGCGGTTACATGGAGGTGAGGCGGTTGCGAAGGCTGCTCGGGTGATCCTCATTGAACGCGCGGGGGAGCTGGGGCCGGGTCTGGGGAGCGCGCCCAAACCCCATCTGGAGGAGGCGCTGCGGGTTTCGGGCGTTGAACTGTGTCTTGGCAAGAGTGTGGGCGAGATTACACAACACGGTCTTGTCTTCGAGGATGGCAGTCAGATCGAGGCTAGGACCGTCATCGTCACCACCGGTTTGGAAGCGGGCCCGTTGGGTGCAACACTCGGCGCACCCAGTGATGGGCTGGGCCGTCTCGAAGTCGATGAAAATCTGCGGGTGCGCGGATTAGACATCGCGTTTGCCGCAGGCGATTGTGCCCACGCCAGGGTGGATGAAACCCACTGGGCCTTGATGTCATGTCAACACGCCATTCCCATGGGCAAACACGCGGGCCACAACGCTGCGCGCGACATGCTTGGATTGCCTTTGCGCCGCTATCAACAGCCAGACTACGTCACCTGTCTGGACCTTGGCGACTATGGCGCGCTGCTGACCACAGGGTGGGATCGCGCCCCAGTGCAGTGGGGTGGTGAGGTCAAGACGCTCAAGCACACCATCAATACCCGGTGGATTTATCCACCCCGACCGGAACGGTCGGAAATTCTGGCAGCCGCAGATCTCGATGCACCTTGGCCACCGCCAACCTGAGGGAATGCGGGCGCGCTGAAGCTAAACCCTGAAACGGTATTCGCGGCCAGCGATGCGGTCGATGTCCGGGGGATAGGATTGATACTTGTCGGCGTGATAGCGAGCGAAATGGTCGCCTGCGGAAGCTTTGTTGTAGGTTGCAAAATAAACGCGTCGCATGGCCGCGGTAAAGTTGGGCGCAGACTGGTGCGGGGTGAAGGAGTCGAAGAACACCAGATCCCCAGGCGCGGTTGGGCAGGGCCTGAAATCCATGCCCGCCATATCATCATCCGTGAGGGGCTCCCACTCGCGATAGAGCCCTTTGTGCTGGTGGCCGGCGACCAGTTCGAGGCAGCCGTTCTCCACGCTTGCGGGGTCTATGCCCACCATCACCGTGATGAAATAGTCCGCGTAGACACCCCATCCCGCCTGTGAATCCTGATGAGGCTTGAAGCCATCGCCACCCGGCATCTTGAAATTGATCTTTTCCTTGAAGAGCACGGCGGGCTCGCCCAGAAAGCGCGCGGCGCTATGCGCCAGGCAGTCGGCCAATGCGCGAAATCCGGCATGCACCTGCGAGAAGTTTTCGATGCGTGCGATGAGGTTTTGCGCAGGATCCAGTCGGCTCTGTTCGTGATAAACCCACGCGCCGCCCGAGACTTCGGGGGCGGAGGCAAGGGCATTCGTCCAGTTACTGATGGCAGTAACCGCCTCCGCAGCCAACCCGCCCCTGATAACTGCAAAGCCATCTCGCCTGAAAGCTTCGATAGCCTCATAGGGAATGTCGGGTTGGTTAATACGATTGGGTTTGTTCACACCTGAACGCCTCGTTCGGGGCCACCCGATCCTGCGCCAAATTTCACGGTATGAATTGATGGCGGTCAACGGCTAGCCCGATCTAGCCGCGCGTGCACCCAAGGTATGTGCGCTCAGTAGGACTTCGGAAGGCCCAGCACGCGTTCGGCGATGTGGCTTAGGATGAGTTGCGGGCTGATAGGCGCGATTCGGTGAATCATCACTTCCCGAAGGTAACGTTCGACGTGGAAAGCAGTGGCGTAGCCATTGCCACCCAGCGTGAGAATGGCATCGTTGCAGGTGCTGAAGGCCGCTTCCGCAGCTAGATACTTCGCCGCATTGGCCTCCGCACCGCAGTCCTCGCCGCGATCGAAGCGCCCGGCCGTATCCAACGCGAGCAGGTTGGCGGCTTCAAGCCGCGCCCAGTTGGCTGCGAGCGGATGCTGAATGGCCTGGTTCTGCCCGATCGCGCGCCCGAACACCTTGCGCGTCTTCGCGTAGTCAATCGCGCGGCGCAGCGCCGCCCGGCCAAGGCCCACCAGTCCGGCGGCGATGAGGATGCGTTCGGCATTCAATCCCTCCAGGAGATATCGAAAGCCGCGCCCCTCTTCACCGATGCGATCTGCCACCGGCACTGGCAGGCCATCGAAGTAAATCTGGTTCGAATCCACGCAGGCACGGCCCATCTTGTCGATTTTTCTGATCTCGACATAGCGACGATCGAGGTCGGTGTAAAAAAGTGACAACCCGTCCATCGGTCGCGCGGTTTCCTCGATTGGTGTGGTGCGCGCGATGAGCATGATCTTGTTGGCTTGCTGCGCAGTGGAAATCCAGACCTTTTCGCCGGACACGCGATAGTGGTCGCCTTCGCGCACAGCGCGGGTCTTCAGACGGGTGGTATCGTGTCCGGTGCTGGGCTCCGTAACCCCAAAGCAGGCGATGTCATCACGGCGGACGAGGGGCGGCACCCAGCGTAGACGTTGCGCCTCGCTGGCATGACGCAGAAGTGGCTTGAGTCCGAACAGGCCAACCGCAATGGCAGATACGCCGCTATTGGCGGCGCCGGACTCCGAGATGGCCTGCACCACCAACGCGGCCTCCACGGTGCCAAGCCCGCGGCCCCCGTAAGTCTCGGGCACGGCGGTGCCGATGAAGCCGGCATCGGCAAGCGCGCGACAGAAAGCCTCGGGGAACACCCCATCCTCGTCGCGCGCGAGCCAGTAGTCATCATCGAAGCGCGCACAGACCTGCAACGCCTCCTCGCGTATCGCCTGCTGTGCTGGCGTCAGACGAGGATTCATGGACACCGGTGGGAGCGGGGAAACGGGGCCATCAAAGCCTGCCGGTCTCACGGAGCTCTGCTAGGCGGGAATCTTCGACCACCGTGCCGGCGCCGTTCAGCGCAGCGATGCGTGCATCGTCATAACCCAGATACGTGCGCAGAATCTCAGTGTTGTGCTCGCCTAAGTAGGGCGCCCGGAATGGAATTTCTACTGAGGTCGTCGAGAAGTGGAAAGGCATGCGGGCAATCGGCGTGGTGCCGAGATCAGGATGAGGGAGATCCTGAAACAGTCCGCGCGCCTTGATTTGTGGATGTTCCGGCACCTGCGGGATTTCGAGGATCGGCGCGGAAGGAACACGCGCCTCGGCGAGGATCCGCAGCGCTGTCGCATCGTCCGGCTGTGACTGCAGCCAGGCTTCGGCAATGGCACGCACCTCCGGCCGGCGCGCGCAGCGCGCTTCTTGGGTGCTGTAGCGCGGGTCATTTTCGAGCTCCGGCTTGCCCATCGCGCGCACGAGTGGTCCCCACTGATGCTGCATCACTGCCAGCACGACATAGCCCTCGCGTGAACGATACACGCCGTAGGGACAGATGCTGTAGAAGTCGCCCCCGAACCGCCGGGGCTTGATACGCCCCTCGCTCATCATCGACACCGGGAAATTGATGTAGTCCAGGTAAACCAGAGACTCGAGCTGGGAGACATCGATGTACTGACCTTCGCCCTGCATGGCGCGGTGGTAAAGCGCCGCACAGATGGCAAGCGCGCCGTGTACCCCGGCATTGGGATCGCCGATGTAATTGCCAACATATTGCGGTGGACCATCGGGCTCGCCGGTCATCGCCATCACGCCGCTCTGGGCCTGCGCGATGATGTCGAAACTGGTGAAGCTGGCGTAGGGGCCTTCCTGGCCGAAGCCCGAAATCGAGCACATGATGAGCTTGGGATTGATGGCTTTCAGGGATGCGTAGTCGAAGCCGTATTTCGCCATGACGCCAGGGCTGTAGTTCTCCACAACCACATCGACCTGGCGCACCAGTTCGCGCACGATGGCCTGCCCCTCAGGATGGCGAATCTCGAGCGCGAGACTTTTCTTGCCCGCGGATGTGGCGAGAAAGAAACCGCTCAGTCCAGGCGCCACGTGATGGATCTTGCGGCCGAGGTCGCCATCCGGGGTGCGCTCGATTTTGAGTACATCCGCACCCAGATCAGCCAGCAGACGCGTCGCCGCCGGGCCCGCGAGGTACTGGGTGAAATCAAGGACCTTGATGCCCTGAAGCATTTTGCGAAACAGCGGATTGGTCACGTCCATGGGCATCTCCTGCGGCGGTTTATCGCCATACGGCTGGCACTCCGCCAGACCATATCCCAGTCGCAGCGAGGCTGCGAGCCTGAGCTGCGCGCCACACGACGGTGCTTGGGGCATCACGCCCGATTGCTTATGCTTGGGGCCGGTTCATACCTTCGCGGAGCTCGCCATGCCCGGTTCTTCTGTCGCTGTGGTGATAATGGCGGGCCTAATTGCCGCAGGTCCGGTCTTTGCGGAAGAAAAAAATCCGCTGGAAGTCGGCCGCGGGCGATTCATGCAGGATTGCGCCGCCTGTCACGGGGCAGAGGCGCGAGGTGACGGGCCGGCCTCGGGTGCGCTGCACACCCATCCCTCCGATCTCACGGGGCTCTCTCGCCGCAATGACGGTAAATTTCCGACCGACTACGTGCGCAAGGTGGTGGACGGCCGTGACTTCCAGCAGCTGGCGCACGGGTCCGTGGAAATGCCGGTGTGGGGCAACCAGTATCGTCGTTCCCTCGGGGCACTGTCCGAAGCGCGCATCAGCGCGCGCATCGACGCCCTGGTGACATATCTGGAATCTATCCAGAAACCGTGATGCTGAGGCCAGCGCCGACAGCCACCGAGGGTGTTGCGGACCCAAGCACCCCTTCGAGTAATTGCTGACCAAGCCCACTCCTGCGCAAACCCCAGACTTCCTCGGCCAACCGGAGCTTGCGCAAGGAAAGGTCGACAGGTTCGGGCAGGCAGTGCAGGCGTCGCGTGAAATACGCGTTGTATTCCACCGCAACACCATCGAAGCTGTCTTGCGGCTGTAGCAGACGCAGCTCAAACCCCCAGCGATCCATCAGGCCAAGGATATCGCCGATAGTCTTCTGGCCCTCATAAATGGGGATCGTATGGGTTTCGAGCGTGATGCCCACGCAGTGATCGAGTAGCCCGCCAAAACCTTCCAGAACCTCATACTCCACGCCCTGAACGTCAATTTTGATGATATCCGGTACGGGCGCGCCTTCCTTGGTGTGGAGGCTGTCATACCGACGGCATTGCACCTCGGCCTGCCGGACCACCTCGAAC
>JBIKOF010000102.1:0-6346 GCA_044358205.1 Gammaproteobacteria bacterium
GCGGACAGGGAACGCCAGCAGGCTTGCCCTGCGGCAGGCCCGGCAGAGGGCTCGAAATCGACAGCGCGATGCAACACGCGCCGCATCGTTCGCGGCAGCTCAGGGCCATGCTGTTCAGACCCTCAGCCTGGATGGGCGCCACGCGCGATGCGCGCCACACCGAGCGTGAGCACGGGCAGCGTGTACACCAGCAGGAACCCCCAAGCGAGGGTGCCGTAACCGCGCGCGACCAGATCGACGATGCCCACCTGCGCAAGGCCCAGACTGGCCAGCATGGCGCCCCCAGCGATGGCGCTATGCTGGGCAGGAGACAGCGGCACCCCTCGGCGCTCGCGCCAGGCGTTGTCGAGGCGCTCGAGTACCCCGTGCAGTACCCCTACGCCAGTCTGAATGATGGTCATGCACAGTGCGCACAGGTAGACGGTTAGCAGTGCGGGGTGACCCAGTCGTTGCAGCAACCAGTGCGTGGGGATCTCCTGCTCGATGATGGCGGGATAAGCACTCATGAACGCCAGATGGAATAGCAGGCCTGGCAGCACCCCGGCAAAGCCAGCGAGTGCACCGGCTGCAAACGCCTGTCGCCGACTTGCGAGCGGGGCTGCAACGTACAGCAGCACCGGCACGAGGGCGCTGTTGTAAAGCATGAATACAAATGCGCTGCGGGGCCATCCCGCCAGCGTGGGCGCTGTGCGGAAAGTCTCGACGATTGCGGTGCCCTGCTGCGTCCAGGCCTGCCATGCCACGGCGAGGATAACCCCCGTCAGGATGACGGCACCGGCGGTGAGCGAGAGTTCCACCAGACGCCTGCCTGCGTAGGCAAGGACGACCACGGCTGCCAACATGATGCCCGTGCCAAGCGTTGATGGAACACCGAAGGTGTCTGCAAGGACCTCCCCCGCGGCGGCGCCGGTGACTGCCAGTACGATTACGAGCAGACACGTGAAAAGGATCTCGTACAGGATCCACGTGCGGCCTAGCAGCGCGCGCAGGAAGCTGCGGTAGTCGTAGGTTCCACCCAGCCTCGCCAGTTCGAAGCTCACGGCGAGCACCAGCCCAAACCCCAGCGCTGCGATCGTCAGCACCCCAAGCCCGCCCCAAGGTCCAAAACGTGAAATGAATTCGGCGACTTCGCGACCCGTACCGTACGCGCCACCCACGATCACCGACTGGAACACAGCCGCCGGCATAAGCACAGCTGCGATAGGCTGCCTCATGACCGGCGCCGATCCAGAAAGGCCTGCATGTGTCTCTGGGCCTCACCAGCGGCGTACGCGGCTTGCATACCCGCGATCGCTGCAGCCCTCGCAGCATCGAAGCCGGCCAGAATTTGCTCTCTGAAGCGGCTCTTGGTGGCGCGGAACGCCTGTGGGGAGCGATCGGCCAGATCGCGGGCACGCGACAGCGCAGCGGCGGCAAGCTGTGGCTGCGGCACCAGTTCGTTGAGCAGACCAAGGTGTTGGCACTGGGTGGCATCCAGCGCCTGCCCGGTATAGGAAAGTGCTTGATTGATTCCGTGAGGTAGATGGAAGCGCATCAGGTACGACCCCATGATGCTCGGCAAACCGGCATTGATCTCCGGCTGACTCATGCGAGTACCGGGGTGGCCAATGCGCCAGTCGGCGACCAGCCCCATCTGATAGCCCCCGCCTGCAGCCACGCCGTTCAGCGCGATGATGACAGGCTTGTCTACTTCCAGAATCTGTCGATAGCACTGACTGATCCCGGTGAACCAGGCGGGGATATCGCCCGGGGTCAGCGCCACCGCCTCAGCGAGATCGACGCCGGCGCAGAACGCCCGTTCCCCGACGCCCGTCAGCACAATTGCGCCGACGCCGGAATCTCTATCCGCCTCGCGAAGCGCGTCGACCAATGCCGCCGCCAGCGCGCGCGTGAGCGCATTGAGGGCACTTGGACGATTGAGCGCGATACAGCGGACATCCCCCTGCTGTTCGGTGAGAACGAGGTCTTCAGCAGGCATAGACGTGTCTCCGCAGGTTGCGCTCTGACGCCGCGGATTCTAGCAGGCTCGTGCTTGACTTGAGTGGGCGGTTCCATGAGTCTCCGCGGTCACCTCTCTGTCTGGATCCTGCCAGCCTCGCGATGTTCGACTTCCTGTCCAAAGACCGCATCGTCGCCGGTTCTGGCTTCAACCGGTGGCTCATCGCGCCGGCGGCATTGGGCATCCACCTCTGCATCGGCTCGGTATACGCCTGGAGCCTCTTCAACACCGCGCTGACACGCCGTGTGGGGGTGGTGACCAGCGCCGCCGACGATTGGACGCTGAAGTCGGTTGTCTCAGTTTTTACGGTGGCGATTGTCTGCCTTGGATTGTCGGCCGCGCTGGCGGGGAAATGGCTCGAAAGGGTCGGTCCCCGCGTAGTGGGCTTTGTCGCGACCTGTTGCTGGGCAGGCGGGTTCCTGCTGGGCGCCGTGGGAATCGTCACCGGCAATCTGTGGTTGCTCTATCTCGGATACGGTGTGGTGGGCGGTTGCGGACTCGGGCTGGGATATGTGTCGCCCGTGAGCACGCTCATCAGCTGGTTTCCCGATCGCAGAGGCATGGCCACAGGCATCGCCATCATGGGCTTCGGGGGTGGGGCCATGCTGGCCAAACCCATCATCGGGAGTCTGCTGGCGTTTTATTACCGCCCACCCGATTACCTTGGTGCCACCAGCGCCGTGTCCCTGGTCACCCGCGAGGGCCGTCGCCTCGCCGACATCGGAGGCCAACTGCGGGAAGTGGTTATCGTAGGCGCGAATGACTTGTCCGGCATGATCCTGCCGGGGCCAGAAGGGGTTTATCTCGCTGGAACCGGAAGCGTTGGCATTGCCGAGACTTTCTTTACGCTCGCCGCCGTGTATTTCGTTGTCATGATGGGGGCCGCGTTTGCCTATCGTCTGCCCCCTCCCGGCTGGCGACCCGCCGGCTGGCACCCGCCAGCGAACGATGGAGAGCACCTCGTCAGCACCCACAATGTCCACATCGATGAAGCGCTGAAGACGCCACAGTTTTATCAGCTATGGATCATGCTGTGCTTCAACGTGACCGCCGGCATCGGCGTACTCGCCGTTGCCCAGACCATGATCTCCGAAATTTTCGGCGCGTCCTTGCCCACAGTGGTCGATGCCTCCTTCGCCGCAAGCTTTGTGCTGATGCTGAGCCTGTTCAATATGCTCGGACGCTTCGGGTGGGCTACAGCATCCGACTATCTCGGGCGGCAGCGCACCTACTGGATTTTCTTCACGGTGGGCATCGCGCTTTACTGCGCAATCCCCTACATCGCGACCCAAGCCAGCAATCATCCCTCGCTGCTCTGGCTGGGCCTCTTCTATGGGGCGACGCTCGCCATCTTCACGTTTTATGGCGGTGGCTTCGCGACCATCCCGGCGTATATCGCTGATCTTTTCGGAACCCGCTTCGTAGGAGGCATCCATGGTCGCCTGCTGACCGCTTGGAGTCTGGCGGGTGTTCTCGGTCCCATGGCCATCACGACCCTGCGCGAACGTGCCGTGGAACGCGCAATCAAGGATCTCGTCGCGCAGGCCGACCCGGCGCGTTTCGCCGCCGAATTCGGTGCGGATGTCTCACAGCTGGAAAGCATGATGGGAGCAAAAACGGTCACCATCGCCAAGCTGATGGAGATCGTCCCGCCGAATGTTGTCGACCCCACCCCAGGGCTTTACAACGAAACCATGTATCTGATGGCAAGCCTGCTTTTCGTTGCCCTGCTCGCCAACGCATTCATGCGCCCCGTGCATCCGCGCCACCATCTGGACGCCCGGCCGCCGATCTCCTGAGGACTCGCCCATGCTGATGTCATCCGCCGATTATCGTGAAAGCCTGCGCCGCTACCGCCCTACGGTTTTTGTCGATGGCGACCGGGTAGAAAGTGTGGCCGACGAGCCGCGTCTGCGACCCGGCATCAACGCGCTTGGGGTAACCTATGACTATGCGCGCGACCCGGCCTACGCCGGGCTTGCACTGGCGCAAGATGTGGTCACCGGCAATCACATCAACCGCTTTCTGCATCTGAACTCAAGCCCCGAGGATCTGCTGGCCAAACTGGAGTACACCCGGCTTGTCTGTCAGGAAACCGGCTGTGCGCAGCGCTATCTTGCAATGGATGGCCTCAATGCCCTGTTCCAGCTGGCTTGGCGCCTCGCCGATGATGGTCAGCCTGACTATCTGGCTCGTTTCAAGGCTTACCTCGATCGGATTCAACGCGAGGATCTCACCCTCGGGATCGCGATGACGGATGCCAAGGGCGACCGCAGCCTGCGTCCGCATGAACAGCAGAATCCCGACACTTATCTGCATGTCGTGGAGCGCCGGGCAGACGGCATCGTCATTTCCGGCACCAAGGCCATCGTGACCTCCGCGCCCTACGTTCACGAGCTTCTGGTACTTCCCGGACGCGCCATGACGGCAGAGGACTCAGCATTTGCCGTCGGTTGCGCCGTCCCCATCGATGCGCAAGGACTGACCATCATCGCCCGACCGGCGGGTCGTCCGGGCAGCGCCAAGGCCAGCTTCAGTGCGCACTATGGACAGACCACCGGCGTGTGTGTCTTCGATAAAGTCTTCGTGCCATGGGATCACGTATTCCTCTGCGGCGAATGGGCACACTCGGAATTTCTCACCAAGAGTTACGCCAACCATCATCGCCACACGTGCATTGGCGCCCGCGCAGGCTTTGGTGACCTCCTCATCGGGGCCGGCGCCCTCATGATCGAAGCCAACGGGCTGAGCTGCGATCGCCACGGACATCTCAGGGATACGCTTGTCGAACTCATCAAGCTGGTGGAAGGCATCTACGCCTGTGGCGTGGCCTCATCCGTCTACGCCATTCGCGATCCAGCCGGCAACGTGGAACCGGAGGCCGTATTCGCCAACATTGGAAAATTGCTGCTGGCGACGCAGATCTACGACATGCACCGCTTGGCGCATCAGGTTTCCGGCGGTTTGATCGTGGCGCTCCCGAATCCAGAAGAGGATCACAACCCGGAGACCCGCGCGAGCCTTGCCGCCGTGCTCATGGGCCGACCCGACATCCCGTATGCCCAGCGCGCGCAAATCGCGCGTTTCATCGAAGACCTGACGGCTTCGGATGCTGGTGGCTGGATGTCAGTGATAAGCCTGCACGGAGGCGGCTCGCCCGAAGCCATGAAGCGGGAGATATTCCGCCGTTATCCGGTGCCTGAGCGAAAGTCCTTGGTGGCACGACTCATCGACCGCGGCCTGATCGCGAATGGAGACACCGCCATGCTTGGCACGGATTCCCAGCCTGGCAAGTGCTGCGATACGGGATGCCAGGCGCCAGCTGGGCCGTCTCTGCTGCGCTTCAGGCCCGGGACTGGCCCCGGTTGAGGATGGCAAGCGCCGCGAGCACCAGACCGCCGCCCACCAGAAGTGCGGGTGTCGGCATCTCGCCAAGCACCAAGGCTGAGAGACCGATACCAAAAATGGGAACGAGATTAATGTAGGCAGACGTGACGGTCGCGCCCAGCGCCGCCACTGCTTCGTAGTACCAGAGAAAACCCACCGCGGAATTGACCACCCCAAGAAAGACGAGCATCGCGAGCGCGCGGGCATCCAGGAGAATCGCAGTCAGGGCCTGAAACTCCCCCAGCGCGAAGGGGAGCAACAGCAAGGTTCCCCAGAGGGACGCGTGAAATGTCAGCGTGAGCGGCGAATGTCGCTCGAGCAGAGGCCTGCCCAGCACCGAATAAACCGCCCAGCTGGCCGCACTCAAGAGAATCAGCACATCGCCCTTGCCAATCGCGCCGCTGAGCAGTTGTGCCGGGGAGCCATTGCTTACCACAAGCAGAGTGCCAAGGATGCCGAGCCCGATGGCCCCCACGGCTGAGGCCGCAGGCCGTCGCCGCAGCCAGACCAAATCGATCAGCACCACCATCAAAGTTATGCTCGAAAAAATCACATTGGCCCGATTGGCCTCGGTGTGAGCCATGGCCATGAACACGAGCACATTGTGCAGCCAGACCCCAGTTGCTCCGAGCAAAAGAAAACCCGGCAAATCTCGCATGGGCGCACCAAGCGGTTGGGCACGCATACGTAACGCGAGGCCCAGCGCCGTGGTGGCGATAAGAAAACGCAGAAATGCTAGGGCGTAAGGGGCATCGAAATCCGCGAGCAGCTTGCCGCAGACCGGCGTGAGCGCCCAGAAGAAAGTGCCGAGCACGAGTTTGAAATGGGGGGTATAAGGTGACGACATGGTCCGTCTTATCCATGATGCGACGGCCTTTGGCAATCGCGTCCGGCCAGATGACACCCCGGCGTGCGCTGCTTACCATGCCCCGCAGTGCCCAGTTACGGGCTCAACGAGGA
>JBIKOF010000101.1:0-6346 GCA_044358205.1 Gammaproteobacteria bacterium
GGTCAGGTCCTGCTCGGTGACGCCATCTCGTGCATCGAGTACCACGACCACCACTTCGGCCAGATCGATGGCCTGCAGCGACTTGATCGCACTGAATTTCTCGACGACGTCGCTTACCCGGCTGCGTCGGCGCAGGCCAGCCGTGTCGATGATCGTGTAATCCCGGCCGTGCCGCGTGAGTGGAATGGCTACGCTGTCGTGCGTGGTGCCCGGGAGATCCGCGGTGATCATGCGCTGCTCGCCAAGCATGCGATTGGTGAGCGTGGATTTGCCCACATTCGGGCGCCCGCAGATGGCGACACGGACTCGTTTGCCCTCCTCCACAATCTCGGCTTCAGGAGGCTGCCAGTTACCCGTGATAGCCTCGATCATGGCGTGCACGCCGGTACCGTGGGCCGCAGAGATCGCGAACACGGGGTGGAGGCCAAGTTCCGCGAATTCTGCTGCGACATCCGCCGCGTTCATGCTCTCGGTCTTGTTGACGGCAAGATAAAGCGGCTTGTTGCTCTTGCGCAGCTGTGCGGCCAGCGTCCGGTCCGCCGCAGTGAGGCCTTCGCGGCCATCGATGATGAGGATCCCGGCCGCGCATTCTTCCAATGCGAGCAGGGCTTGCTGACTTACTTTTGCGGCGAGCGGGTCGTCCGTCTCGTCAATACCGCCCGTATCCACCGCCAGATAGGTTGCGGAACCAAGCTTGCCGACACCGACCTTGATGTCTCGGGTAACCCCGGGAACGTCGGCGACCAGCGCATCGCGGCTGCGCGTAAGCCGATTGAACAGCGTCGACTTGCCGACGTTGGGCCGTCCAACCAGCGCCAGGGCGGGTTTCGCAACCCGGGAGATGTCAAAGGTCACGCGGGATGGCTCAGGGCGCGCGGAAGACGGAGATCTTGCCGGAGGAGCTATAGCCTAGAAGCGCGCCGCCAACATCGATCGGCGGGGTGATGATGCGCTCCTTGTCGATACGCGTGCGTGCGACCAGCTCCCCCGTTTCGTCGCTCATCCAGTGCAGGTAGCCCTCGAAATCCCCCACCACGATGTAGTCCTGAAAGTGCGTGGGGCCCGTAAGCTGTCGGAACTTGAGATCCTTGTTACGCCAGCGTGCGCTGCCGTCGTAACGGTCGAGTGCCCACACCACGCCACGTTCATCGGTGATGTAGACGCGATCGTCATCCACCGCCACCTGGTCATAAGTCGACATGTCACGGGTCCATTCAATCGCGCCGTCATCCTTGCTCATCGCGGCCACTCGTCCCTGAAAACTGCCTATGTAAAGCAGGTTGTCTTTCAGGACGGGCTCGCCATCGATGTCGACCAGTCGCTCGAGGTCTGAACGCCCTGTGGGCTGTGCCAACTGGGTATCCCAGATTTGCTGGCCTGTCGCGAGATCGAGCGCCACGATGCGTCCATTGTCGAAGCCAGCGTAAACCACGCCCTCGTGGATCGTGGGTGCCGCCGTACCGCGCAAGGTGAGGGTGGGGATCGTTCGGTCATATACCCAGCGCTCGGCACCGGTCTCCACATCCAGCGCGTAAAGGTTGCCATCGCCGGTGCGTACGATCACCGTACCCTGTGCGGCCCGTGGGGGTGCGAGGATTTCGCTGGATACCTCAGCCACCCACAGCTTGCGCCCAGTCTTGGTGTCGCGTGCGACCACTTCCGCCTCGGAGGTGCCCACGATGACCTTGCCCTCGCCGACGCCAGGTCCCCCTGAAATGAGGCGGCCTTCATCCTGTTTAGACCAGCGCTCCTTGCCCGAACTGCTCGCGAGAGAAATGACCCGACCATCCCGATCGGCCGTGAAAACTGCCTTACCATCGGTTGCCGGCACGAGCTTGAGATAAAGTTCCTCGGTGCCCTTTCCGGCCCGTTCAGACCAGAGCTCCTCTACTTTCAGGGTGGGTTTGAAGTCGTCGTCGAGCTCCGTGGGCTTGCTCGCCTCATCCGCTTTACCACTGTCCCCGAGCCAGCCGCTGGTGGTTTCCTTGATGTCGTTCATGGTTTCGGTGCACCCGGTGAGCACCAGAGAAGCCGCGCCGAAGATCAGGGCAATGAGGCGCATGGATCAGGGTTTTCCGGAGGTTGCGACAGGCGCATCCGCGCGCAACGCATCGCGCTTCATTTCAAGGTAGGCGGCATTACCGCCAGACTCGATGATGTCTGCAATGGCGCGTTCATACATGGCGCGTGCAGCCTCGGTTTCGCCGGTGGCTGCCAGCACATCGGCACGCAGCTCCGCGAACAACACCTTGTCGGTTTTTTCCGGGATGGCGGCGAGCGTCTTCGCCGCAGCCTCATGATCGCCTTCGGCGAGTTGGAGTTGGGCCAGACGTCCGCGCGCCATCACCGCCATCTCGCTCTGCTTGCCGTGATCGATGACCCACTGCAGGTGCTCGCGTGCCTTATCCAGTTTCTTGGCATCCACCGCAAGTCGCGCCAGCATCAGGCCCGCCAATTGCGCGTAGCTCGAATCCGGATAAGCCTCGAGAATGGCGGCGCCAGCGCGCTCGGTCTCTTCACCCGGACCCGCCGATGCCGCTTCGAGAAATTTCTGGTAGTTCGTTGACGCGTTCAGCGCCGTGGCATCCTGTGCGCTGTCCCAATATCGATACCCGAAGAGAGCGGCCAGACCCAGGCCAACCCCGAGTAACAGAGATTTGCCGTTGGCATCCCACCAGCGCCGAATTTGTTCGAGTTGTTCGCGTTCCGAAGTGTTGTTTTCCATCGTCCGGTCTTCCGTGGTTCAGCCGGAGCCAACGAGGCCCAGCAGGATTTCTGTCAGGTGCGCGCGTGGCACCCGTCGTTGTTCGCCCTGACCGCGCAGGGGTTTCACACTGATCTCATCGTGCGCAATTTCATCAGCACCCAGAATGAGGGCCACCTCAGCCCCGCTGCGGTCGGCCCGTTTCATTTGCGACTTCAGGCTTTCGGGTCCGCAGTGAACCAGAGTTCGCAGGCTGGGCAGCGCTGTACGCAAGTGCTCGGCAAGCGACAGCGCGGCACGCTTTTCTGCCGGGCCTGCGCCAATCACATAGATCTCCGCTTCTGGAGCATCGGCGGTCGGCGCGCCGGGGGTGAGTTCCAGCAAGCGCTCGAGACCCATCGCGAAGCCAATGGCCGGTGTGGGTTTACCCCCCATCTGGGCGACCAGACCATCATAACGACCACCGGCACATACCGTGCCCTGCGCGCCCAGGTCATCGGTGATCCACTCGAACACCGTTCGCGAATAGTAGTCGAGTCCGCGCACCAGATGCGGGTTCAGGGTGTAGGCCACCCCCGCATCGTCCAGTACCTCCTGAACGCTGGCCAGATGTGCGGCCGATTCCTCGTCGAGGAAATCAGTCAGACGCGGGGCTTCGGCGATTACCGGCTTCAAGGCCGGATTCTTGGAGTCGAGGATGCGCAGTGGATTACGTTCAAGCCGGACAAGGCTGTCTGCATCGAGCAGGTCGCGATGTTTCTCGAAGTAGATGACCAGCTGTTCACGGTGGCGCGCGCGCGCTTCGGGTGTGCCGAGAGAGTTCAACTCGAGTCGCAGGCGCTCAAGCCCCAACGCCTGCCAGAGCCGCGCGGTCATAAGGATCAGTTCGGCATCGATATCCGGCCCGGCCATGCCGATGGCTTCCACCCCTAACTGGTGGAACTGCCGATAACGCCCCTTTTGTGGTCGTTCGTGACGGAACATCGGGCCCAGATAGAAGAGCCGCTGCGGTCCCTGCTGCAGAAGGCCATTCTCCAGCACCGCCCGCACACAGCTCGCCGTCCCTTCGGGCCTCAGCGTCAGGCTGTCACCGTTGCGGTCAGCAAAGGTGTACATCTCTTTCTGCACGATGTCCGTGGTGTCCCCAATGGCGCGTGAGAAGACCTGTGTCGATTCCACGATCGGGAATCGGATCTCTCGATAGCCATAACCCGCGAGTACGCGGGTGAGACGTCCCTCGACTGCCCGCCACCAGTCGGCCTGAGGTGGGATCTGGTCGTTCATGCCGCGAATGGCGCGGATCAGTTCAGTCATCGCAGACCTTCATGGAGTCAGGGTGCATCGAGACGGAAGCGCGGGACACTGCCATCGCGAGGACGCGCACGCAGGTCCACCGGACTACCGCCGAAAGTAGCCGAGATCGCGGGCGGAAAGCCTACGACCAGGTCATAGGGGGGGCGCCCCTTCATAGCCAGCCGCTGTCCTGGTTTGACCGTACCCATGAACAAGCGCTTGCCAGCACTATCGGTCACTTCAAGCCAGGATTCCCCCCGACCTTGCACCACCAGCTCAATGCCGCGGGGCGGGCGGGGCGTAACCGGAGCGGGGGGCGGAACCGTCGGATCCGTCGGGGGCTCGGTGGGGCCGGTCGTAGGTGACTCCGGCGGCGAGACGCTTGCACGGGGTTTCTCTGCAACGGGCGGGTCTACGGGAGGCTTGGCTGGCGGAGAAGGCTCTGAGGGCGGCGCCGGGTCAGGCAAGCGCGCGTCCTCCGCCTCACGCGCCTCTTTCTCCGGTTCCGCGATGGCGATCGGGGCGACGGGCTCTTCCGCAGGTGGCGCAGAACCATCTGTCTGGTGACGCCAGGTACGAACCGGGCCAAGCGGCTCATGGGAATGATCGACGATGGTGTAATCGTAGGGGAGGGGAATGCCCGGGTCCGGAGGCGGTGTCGCCAGTTCCTCCGAAAGCGCCGCAAGCTCTTCGGGGGTCTGACCGGTTGCCTGATAGCTGCGCTGCCACCACAACGCGATCAGCAGCAGTACACCCACCAGCAGCACCGCGCTGATGACCTTGATGATCAGGCTTGAACTCGTAATCTCGGTGGGACTGCGGGTCGCAAAATCTGCGAGCCCCGGGTCCTCAGTCTGCACGAACTCTGCGTAGCGCAGGAGGACTGGTGCAGGGTCGATATCGAGGGCTCGTGCAACGCTGCGGATATACCCCTTCACGAAGGCGGTCGCGGGAAGGGTTTGATAGTCATCCCCCTCCAGGGCTTCGAGTACACGTTGTTCAAGGCGCGTGCGCCGCGCGAGCTCGGCCAGATCGATACGGGCTGCCTCGCGCGCGGTGCGCAGCAGACCCCCGGGTCCACTTGCCACCCGTCCAGTCGTATCGCGCGAGTCGCTCGCCTGCATCAGTCGAATTCTCCCCGCAGAAACTGGCCCGTCTCGGGCGCATCGGGAAAATTATTCTTGAGTTGCAACCCGTAGCTTGAAACGCCATCCCGGTTGCCAAGTCCGTTTTCGATTTGGATGCCAAGCCAAAGCGCGGCCGGTGAGGCTGGGCCCACCTCCAGATAGCGCTGGAAATAAGCCCGGGCCTGCAGCAGATCGCCGTTTTCGCGAGTGATCCGCGCCATCGAGAACAGCGCCGGCACCAAGCGGGGCGCACGCTGTAGCGCGGCCCGGAAAAATTCTTCCGCTTTGGCCGGTTCGCCCGCGTCCAACGCGCAGATCCCCGCATTGGTCAGCGCGGTCTCAGGCGCAGGATTCAAGGAATTGTTCACGGCCTCCTGAAACCTGGCCTGACCTTCTGCGTACCGCTTTTGTTGACATAGGAAACGGCCGTAATTGTTCAGTGCGGTGATGTTGCGTGCGTCGAGCGACAGTGCTGCCTTGTAATTCTTTTCAGCTTGCGCGGCTTCGCCAATTTGGGTGTACAGCAAGGCGAGGCCGTTGCGTGCGCTCACGGAATCCGGGTCGGCTTCGATGGCTTTTTCCAGTTTCTTCAAGGCCAGCGCGTTATCACCGTCCCGCATGTACTCGATGGCGAGTTGAGTGTTGATCTCTGCCAGTTTCTGGCGCTCATCCCGACTGACGTGGGAAATGTCACCGCCGCCAGATTGGCAACCTGCCAGTGACAGCAGCATCAGCGAAGCGGCAAATGCCGACAGCCCGGAAAGAGGCATGACGCGAACGCTCACGCGCCTGCAGGCAGTGCAGGATCACGACGGTGCCGGGCGGCCTTGGCGAGAACCTTGCCGACCAGTTGCCCGCAGGCGGCATCGATATCGTCACCGCGCGTTTTGCGCGTTGTCGTGACGTATCCGGCACGTTGAAGAATCTGGCGAAATTCCAGAATGGCCGCGGGCGCAGAACACCGATAGTCGGCACCCTCGATGGGGTTGAAAGGAATGAGGTTGAGTTTGGACGGGATCCCCTGGAGCAGCTTCACGAGCCTTCGCGCATGGGCCGGAGAATCGTTGACACCCTCGAGCATCACGTACTCGAAGGTGATCTGGTCGTGCGGGTTGCCGGCCACGTAACGTCGACAGGCATCCAGCAGGGTCTCGAGCGGATAGCTTCGATTGAGCGGGACGAGTACATCCCGCAGTTCGTTATCGGGCGCGTGCAGCGACAC
>JBIKOF010000103.1:0-6277 GCA_044358205.1 Gammaproteobacteria bacterium
GCGGGTCTCTTCGTCGTTCACACGCACGACAATGCGGGAGGCGTCTACGAAGTCGACGATGCCTCCACGACGCGAACTGATGGTCACCCCTGAATCCTTGGCAACCGCCCGTTCGATGCCGGTACCCACCAGCGGCTTCTGGGTGCGCAGTGTGGGGACCGCCTGACGCTGCATGTTCGAGCCCATGAGCGCGCGGTTCGCATCGTCATGTTCGAGGAAGGGGATGAGCGCCGCGGCCACCGAAACGATCTGCATGGGCGACACGTCCATGTACTGGACACGGTCCGGTGCGGAAAGCATGAACTCATTGAGGTGGCGGGACGACACGAGTCCGTCGACCAGACGACCATCCTTGTCGAGCGTGGCGTTTGCCTGCGCGATGACGTACTGGCTCTCTTCGATAGCAGAGAGGTAATCCACCTCGTCGGTCACCACCCCGTCGTTCACCTTGCGATAGGGCGTTTCGAGGAACCCGTATTTATTGGTGCGCGCGAAAACGGCAAGTGAATTGATGAGTCCGATGTTAGGACCTTCTGGCGTTTCGATCGGGCACACGCGGCCATAGTGGGTCGGATGCACGTCGCGGACTTCGAAACCAGCGCGTTCCCGCGTCAGGCCACCTGGTCCAAGCGCAGACACGCGCCGCTTGTGGGTGACTTCGGACAGCGGGTTGTTCTGGTCCATGAACTGCGACAGCTGACTCGAACCGAAGAACTCCTTGATAACCGCCGATACCGGCTTCGCGTTGATCAACTCCTGAGGCATGATGCCCTCGGATTCCGCGAGGCTGAGGCGTTCCTTTACGGCGCGCTCGACGCGAACCAGCCCCACGCGGAACTGGTTTTCTGCCATTTCGCCAACGCTACGCACGCGTCGGTTGCCGAGGTGATCGATATCGTCGACGGTACCGTTACCGTTGCGGATGTCCACCAGCGTGCGGATGACGTCTGCAATGTCCGATCCATAGGCTTGGAGACGCCCTCGGATTTCACCCCAGGGAAGGCGCACGCCTTCCACCTTCTCGTCACCGGTGAGGAGACGACGCAGCTCCGGCATGATTCTCGAGAGTGAGACCTCGACGGCTTCGGCCACGCGCTCATCGCGCTTGCGGCCCTTCTCGTCCAGCAGGTCCTTCAGATCCTTGTCGAGCAGCGTCGTGAAGTATTGGCCATCGAGCAGAACGCCCGGGTACTCGCTACCGGGTCGCCCAACGCGGCGATTGAACTTCATGCGTCCGACGGCCGACAGGTCGTAACGATCTTCGGTGAAGAAAAGGTTCTTGAACAGGTTTTCGGCCGCATCCTTGGTGGGCGGCTCGCCGGGTCGCATCATGCGATAGATTTCGACCTGGGCCTCGAGCTGTGTTCTGGTGCCGTCTGCGCGCAACGTATCGGACATGTAAGCGCCGTGATCGAGATCGTTCGCGAAGATGGTCTCGAAGGTTTCGACACCCGCGGCGGTGAGCTTGTTGAGCAGATCTTCAGTGAGTTCGGCGTTGGCTTCGGCGACGATTTCGCCTGTATCCATGCGCACGATGTCGCGCGCCAGCACTTTGCCGACCACGAATGAACGGGGCACGCTGATTTCACTCAGCCCGGCTTTCTGGATATCCCGGATGTGGCGCACAGTCACGCGACGTTCCGCCTCGACCAGAACATTGCCGTCTGCATCGGTCAGGTCGAAATCCAGCGTCACGCCCCGCAGGCGCTCCGGCACGAGCTTGAGGCGAAGTTCTCCGCGCCCCAGCGTAATGGTGTCTCGCTCGAAGAACATTTCGAGAATTTGTTCCGAGCTGTAGCCGAGTGCGCGCAGCAGCACGGTTGCCGGAATCTTCCGTCGGCGGTCGATTCGGACGTAAACGAGATCTTTCGGATCAAATTCGAAATCGAGCCAGCTGCCGCGATAGGGAATGACGCGGGCAGAGAAGAGCAGCTTCCCGGACGAATGCGTCTTACCCCGATCGTGGTCGAAAAACACGCCGGGAGACCGGTGGAGCTGCGAGACGATGACGCGCTCCGTCCCGTTGATGACGAAGGTTCCGTTTTCGGTCATGAGCGGCAATTCGCCCATGTAGACTTCCTGTTCGCGGATGTCCTTGATGGCCTTGTCGGCACCTGATTCCTTGTCGAACAGCACCAGGCGGACCTTCACCCGCAGAGAAGCCGCATAGGTCAGGCCGCGGACTTGGCACTCCTTCACGTCGAACAGCGGAGCTCCCAGACGGTAACTGACATATTCGAGGATTGCGTTCCCAGAGTAGCTCTCGATGGGGAACACCGACTTGAAGGCGGCGTGCAGGCCGTCGTCGATGCGTCGGTCCACCGGCGTATCTGCCTGCAGGAAGGCCCGGTAGGACTCGAGCTGAGTCTCCAGCAGGTACGGGATGCCGAGAACCGAACTCCGTTTTCCGAAGTCCTTACGGATACGCTTCTTCTCGGTGTACGAATAGGCCATGGTCTTCCTCTTTGTCAGTCTATTCCGGTGCAGCGCGGGGCAACGGGCGGAATGGCGGGAGTGTCAGAGATCGGGCACGCCAAACGCGGCGGGGAGAAAATCCCACCGCCGCGCGGGGCGCGCATGCACGAATGGCGAGCGCTTCAAGCGCCGACCCTGAATTACTTCAGGTCGACCTTGGCGCCAGCTTCTTCGAGCTGCTTCTTGATGCTTTCCGCCTCGGCCTTCGGGGCCGCTTCCTTCACGGTGGAGGGAACGCCTTCGACCATGTCCTTGGCTTCCTTCAGCCCAAGACCGGTGATTGCGCGGATCGCCTTGATGACGTTGACCTTGTTCTCGCCGAAGCTGGTCATGATGACGTCAAAATCTTCCTTCACTTCAGCCTGGGCGGCATCACCGGCACCGGCTGCCATGATCACCGGCGCTGCGGCGACAGCGGCGGACACACCCCAGGTCTCCTCGAGGGTTTTCACCAGCTCGGTGACTTCGAGGATCGACATATTGCTGAGGACTTCAACCAACTCTTCTTTGGAAACGGCCATGGTGGGCACTCCTTGAAACAGATAGACGAAAAATTGCCTTGATCAGGCGGCTTGCTGTTTGTCGCGGTAGGCAGCGAGGACTCGGACGAACTGACCGGCCGGTTCGGCCAGGGTGCGTACGAGCTGACCCGCGGGGGCCTTGAAAATCCCGAGCAGCTGGGAGCGAGCCTCGTCCAGCGTTGGCATGGTGGCCAATGCCTGGAGGTCTTCCGGTCCGCGCAGGGTTCCCGCGAACGCAATCGCAACGGGGACGAGTTTCTGGTTCTCCTTGATGAAATCGCGCAGTACCCGCGCACCGGCGCCCGGATCTTCTCCGGAGAACACCAGCAGCAACGGACCCGTCAATTTCGGTTGGAGGCACTCGAAAGTCGTACCGCTCAGCGCCCGGCGGGCCAGGGTGTTTTTAACCACCTTGACGAATACGCCGGCCTTGCGGGCCCGGACGCGCAGATCGGTCATCTGCGCAACTGAGAGCCCGGCATACTCGGCAGCTATTGCCGCCTGCGCCGTTTCTGCGACCGCGTTGACTTCAGCAACAACCGTTTTCTTTTGTTCTAAAGTCAAACTCACGATTTTTCTCCTGGTTCGATCCAGCCCGAAGGGTGGATCACACCTTGGTTTTAGCCTACCGGTGAGGGGAGGCTGTTTTGTCACGGTGTCAGAACCAGGGACTACCTGCTCTGGAGCCACCGTCTACGCAGGCCGATCGAAGATCGATTACCGGTTAGTCCAGTCTCCCTGCACTGCACTGTGCAGCGCCGGGAATTTCCGGAGGCACCGACCCGCGGTCTTTGACGGCTACCGGGATTTGCGGCCCGGTAACCCAAAGTTCCTGTTAAGCCAGTCAGCCCTCGACCGAGGCACGATCGACCGTGACGCCCGGTCCCATCGTGGAAGAAACGCTGATCTGACGAAGATAAATGCCCTTGGAAGTGCTGGGCTTTGCTTTCCTGAGATCGGCGAGCACCGCTTCGCAGTTCTCCTTCAGTGCATCGACGTTGAAGGAAACCTTGCCGATAGAGAAATGCACGATGCCGGCTTTATCAGTGCGGTAACGCACCTGACCCGCTTTCGCGTTGCGCACGGCAGTCGCTACGTCCATCGTGACGGTGCCGACCTTGGGATTAGGCATCAGCCCACGCGGACCGAGCACTTGACCGAGCTGGCCGACCACGCGCATGGTGGCAGGAGTGGCAATCGCCACGTCGAAATTGATATTCCCGGCCTTTACTTGCTCTGCCAGATCCTCGAGGCCAACGATATCTGCGCCGGCTGCTCGGCCCTTCTCGGCGTCCGCGCCATCGGCGAACAGCGCCACCCGAACCTGCGAACCGGTGCCGTGCGGCAGTACCGTCGAACCACGCACCACCTGATCAGACTTGCGGGGGTCGACGCCCAGATTGACCGCGCAATCGATAGACTCATCGAACTTGGCTGTGGCGACATCCTTCACCAGCGCCAGCGCTTCCTCGAGGCTGCGGGGGCGATTGATATCGGGGATGCGGGCGAGGATAGCGGCCCTTTTCTTGCCTGGTTTTGCCATGATCAGACCCCTTCCACTTCAAGGCCCATGCTGCGGGCGGTTCCGGCAATCGTGCGCACGGCGGCTTCTTCGCTGGCCGCCGTCAGGTCCGGGTTTTTAGCGCGGGCTATTTCAAGTACTTGCTCGCGGGTTACGCGACCAACCTTGTCCTTGTTTGGCACGCTGCTGCCCTTGGGCACGCCGGCGGCCTTGCGCAGGAGCACGGAGGCAGGCGGTGTCTTGGTGACAAAGGTGAACGACCGATCCGAAAATACAGTGATCACGACCGGGATTGGCAGCCCGACTTCGAGTTCTTGAGTGCGCGCATTGAACTGCTTGCAGAACTCCATGATATTCACACCGCGCTGGCCCAGAGCGGGGCCGACCGGCGGACTTGGATTGGCCTTACCGGCTGCAACTTGCAGCTTGATGTAGGCGTCGATCTTCTTGGCCATTTTTCAGGATCTCCCTCGGGTCCAAACGCCTTGCGGCTCCCCTGTCTGGTGATTGGCCGCGCCCCGGAGGCCTCCGGTGGTCGCGACGGTTGAGGCGACTCGCCTCAGTCCTTGGACACTTGGCCGAACTCGAGTTCGACCGGGGTAGAGCGTCCAAAAATCGACACCGCTACGCGCAGTCGACTTTTCTCATAATTGACTTCTTCGACCGCGCCGTTGAAGTCCGTGAACGGCCCATCGACCACCCGGATGACCTCGCCCACTTCGAACAGGACTTTGGGTTTCGGCTTCTCGGTACCCTCTTGAATGCGGTTGAGGATGATCTGGGCTTCTTTCTCCGTGATGGGAGTTGGCTTGTCGCTGGTACCGCCGATGAAGCCCATCACTTTGGGGCAGTCTTTGACCAGATGCCAGGAAGACTCGTCCATCTCCATCTGGACCAGCACATAGCCCGGGAAAAACTTGCGATCGCTCTTGCGCTTCTGGCCGTCGCGCATTTCGATGACTTCTTCAGTTGGCACGAGGATCTGGCCAAACTTTTCGTCCAGCCCGAAGCGCTTGATGCGGTCCTCGAGCGAACGCTTGACCTGATTCTCAAAGCCCGAATAGGCGTGAACGACGTACCACTGCAGAGCCATTTTTTTGTCCTTATCCCATGAGCGCGCGGACGAGCACCGAAAGCAGCATGTCCAGCAACCAGAGGATGATGGCAGCGACGAACACGACCACGAATACCGCGAGCGTGGTTTGCAGAGTCTCCTGGCGGGTCGGCCAGACGACCTTGCGGACCTCTATCTGTACGTCACTGCCGAAGGCAACGAGGGCACGCCCCCGGGCCGTCTGCAGCGCGACGAAAACGGCCACGCCCACCGCGGCCAACAGGCCGCCCACTCTGGCCAGCCTACCCACGTCGGCCAAGACGTAGAAAGCGACGATACCGCCAATCAGCAGGGCCGCCGCGAACGCGAGCTTCACGGTATCCAGCGAGCCTTGCGATGTCTCAACGTTGGAATTCATGGCGCCGGGGCTCTGCCTTGCGAAACGGGTCGTGCCGGTACTCCGGAAATACACTGGATGGCAGGCCAGGAGGGTCTCGAACCCCCAACCTGCGGTTTTGGAGACCGCCGCTCTGCCAATTGAGCTACTGGCCTGTGTATTTCCGGTCCTAGAAACATCACCGTCGGCTAACCGACGGCGGGTGCCGCTCAATGCGGCACCCTTAATGCGCTGTCTTACTTGTCGAGGATCTTGGCCACGACGCCGGCGCCGACGGTACGCCCGCCTTCGCGAATCGCGAACCGCAG
>JBIKOF010000104.1:0-6256 GCA_044358205.1 Gammaproteobacteria bacterium
CGCGGAGACCAGATTAAAGTAAGAATAAGGGGCGAGGTTCAGCACGCCGGCCGCATTCTGCGTGCTGATCCAGCCGATTGGGCGGGGCATCACCAGCGCATTCAAGGGATTGTGGGTCAAAGGTGCCTGACGCAGCCCTTGCGAGGTCTCGAAAAACACGCTGAACCTCCGGGGCTCGGCTGAAGAATCGGTTTACCATAGGCAGCCGGATGCGACGGTGTCAAACGGCGCGCCCGGCCTCTGTTTCATTTATTCACATCTGCCTGCATGGCATCTACGAGGCATCCGTATGCATCGCCCAAGCACGACACCCCCCTGCTTTAGAACCCTGTTGGCGCTCTCTCTCCTGTTCTCGGCGGTTCCCGCCACCCTGGCCAACGATCTCGATTTGCCCGATATCTCGCTGGTGGCGGCCGCCACTGAAGCGTCAGCACCCAGCCCGAAAGTCGGGGACGTGCACGAATTCGTTGGCGCAGTCGCAACCATTCCCTGCAGCCGTTGGGAAGTGGTGCCGTCCGATGATCCGGCGGTCGTCGTGAGCGCGTGTGAAAAGTACCGCATGTACTTCAAGGCGGACGATCACATGAATCTTCATCATGTAGTCATGCCAGATGGCAGCGAGGCCGTCCGTTTTGAACCTGCTTATCCGGCCCTTGAATTCCCGCTGGCGGTGGGACGTCAGTGGCAACGGGAATACAAGGGCCATTCGACGATCGAGGACATCGCCTGGGACGGGGATGTCAGCTGCGAGGTGGCGGACTTTGCCCCGGTTGAAGTGACCGCTGGGCGCTTCGATGCGTTCCGCATCGAGTGCAAGGACCGGTGGAAGGTGGCTGATGCGGCGAGCAGTGTCACCAGCACCACCTGGTATTCGCCTGAGGTAGGTGGCGTGGTGAAATCCGTCAATTACGAGGATTCTCGCTGGAATACCGAATTGAAGGCGTGGTCACGCTGACAAGCACCGTCGTGCAGGGCGGGGCGGTGTCTGATGAGAGGCGGTGGCAACAAACGCTGATTGCCTTCGTGCTTGCGGTTTGCGTGATGGGGCTTGTCCGCATCGACAGCGTACCCCTCGACTCTCATGAAATCTTTGTGGCGGGAACCGTGCGTGCGATGAGCGAGCGGGACGATTGGGTCCTGCCATGGTTCAACGGCGCCCCGCGCCTGAACAAGCCTCCGTTGAGTTACTGGGCGGCAGGCGGCGTTGCGGCGCTGGCGGGCGATCTGCCCGACGTGAGGCCTTGGCACGTCCGCGCTGTGTCAGTAGCGGCGGGTATAGGCATCCTGCTCTGCACGATCGCACTGGGGCTGGCGCTATTCGACGCACGCACCGCGCTGCTCGCGGGCGCGCTGCTGGGTTCCAGTGCAGGGATATTCAGCTTCATCCACGATGCGCGACCGGATCTCCTGTACGCGTTTTTTACGACGTTGATGCTGCTCGGTCTGGCGCGCGCCTTTTTGCGGCCTACCACCGTCCGCTGGTGGATGGGGCTGGCGTGGCTCGCATGTGGTCTGGCCATCCTGACGAAAGGTCCCCAACTCCCGCTGATGGTGCTGGTTGGATCTCTGCCCGCATGCCGCCGATATGCCGGGAGCTGGCGCGGCTGTCTGCGGGTGCTGCAGCCGCTGCGGGGTGTCGCGCTGGTCGCGCTTCTTTGCGTGCCTTGGTGGTGGGCCCTGTCGTTGCGTCTCAGCACTGTGCAGGTGGAGACCAGCCAGCTTGGGGGCCAACTGCTCGTGCCAAGCCTTTCGCATCTTGCCGAGCTGTATTACACCTACCGTCCCTTGCAACTCACACTGCCGTGGATCTTTCCTGCAGGGCTCGCCCTGATAGCTTACGCGCGCACAAAGTCACTGCGCGGCGACGTGTTGCTGCTGGCGGGCCCTGTACTGACGGCCGCTGTGCTGCTCAGCTTTGGCCAACAGTATCGCTACTTCTACCTGCTTCCGCTCATCGGGCCTCTGGTACTGTTGCTCGCAAGACCGTTGATGGTGTTCGAGGATCGTGCGGCCGCGCGAGCGCGAGGGATCTGGCTTTGCCAGGTGCTTGTCGTGCTGGCCTGTCTCGCTTGGGTGCTTACCCAGATTGCAGCCGCACCCCGCACAGTCGCCGCCTGCCTGGTTGCGGGCATTGCCGGTGGTCTCTGGAGTTACTGGCTTTGGCGGGACGATGTTTGCCTCCGGCGCTGGTTGCCACTCGCATTCCTCATGATGGGAGGGTGGGCCGGGGCAGCTGCCTCCGGCGCAGTGTGGAATGCAGAGCGTTATGCCGATCAGGCGCTCGCCGATGAAGCCGCGCACCTCCTCCCGCCCGGACAGCCGGTATTCGCGCTTGGAGTCAGCCCCACAGTGTTCGCATGGAACATGCGGCGCGATATCCCAGGCATTCCCGATCTCGCCACGCTCGCGCGGTACATCCGCGCTCCCTCAACAGTGGGTGTGATCACCACGCCGGATCTGGTTCCGTCGCTCGAGCGTGATTATGGGGTGGAGGTTATAGAGACGCAGACTAAATCGTCGGCGTATCGACTGCTGCGTGTGCAGCCTCGCGAGCCGCCATGAGCCGCGCCTTCGTCAAGGAAGATGACGGGCAGGCGCTGGACGATCCACCGCCGCGCCCGCCAAGGGTGCAACCCTGCTACATCACACGGCGTGGGTTCATGGCCTTGCGCGATGAGCTGGAGACCGCGCAGGCAAACTTAATCCGTGCGGCTGCGGGTGCCTCCCTGAGCGAGCAGGCGGCCAAAACAGTCCTGTCCCGACGCATTCATGAAATTAGCCAGATTCTGCAGGACGCAGTCCCGGTCGATGTCACGCCTGAGCAGGGTAATGTCGCGCGTTTTGGCGCGACTGTGGAAGTCGTCGATGAGGATGGACAGGAAGCGCGCTATACCATCGTCGGCGAGGATGAAGTCGCGCCTGAACAGGGCCGGATTTCCTGGGTCTCCCCGCTGGGTCGTGCCCTCATCGGCCATCGTGTGGGGGACGACGTGGAGTGGCAACGCCCCGATGGGGCGCGCAGGCTCGACATCGTCTCCGTGCGTTTTGAAGACTGACGTTTACTTGATGAGGCCTTCGACCCGCATGGCCTCGCGCACCCGCGGGCGACTGGCGATGCGTTCGTAGTAGCCGGAGAGTCCAGGCCATCCGGCGAGGTCCAGATTGACATAACCCAGCCAGCAAAGCGTGGTGAATAGATAAGCATCTGCCACCGTAAACCGCTCGCCCATCAGATATTGCCGCCCGCCAAGCTGTTCTTGAATCCAGCCGTAGCGTTGGACCAGACGTTCCCGCTGCCAGCTCCGGAATTCAGCGTTGGCGGCGGGATTGAACATGGGCGAATAGCCTTTGTGGATTTCGGTGCTCAGGAAATTGAGCCACGACTGGAGTTTCGCGCGTTCCAGGGTGCCCGCGGGCGGTGCGAGGCGTGCACTGGGTTTGAGATCTGCGAGGTATTGCACGATGGCCGGGCCCTCGGTCAGGCGTTCGCCTGAGTCGAGTTCCAGCAGCGGCACATAGCCGTTGGGATTGAGGGCAAGATAGTCCCCCCCTCCGTCGAGGGTGTGCTGTTTGATATCTACCTTGACCAATTCGAATGGCAGATCGGCTTCGCGCAGGCAGATATGCGGAGACAGTGAGCAAACACCGGGTGTGTAATAGAGCTTCATGCCAACCTCCTTCGAGGTAAGTTCCCTGAGCGCGGTCGGTTCGACTGTCGCTGGAGTCTAGCGCTTTATCTCCGGTGCACGACAATCGGGCGGTGCCATCTTCCTGCGGCGGATCAAGGCAGCGCCAGCCGATTGAGACGCAGGGCATTGCCGATGACAGAGACCGAGCTCAGGCTCATGGCTAGGGCGGCGAACATCGGGGACAGCAGCCAGCCGGTGAACGGATAAAGCACACCGGCAGCCAGCGGAATTCCGACGGCGTTGTAAGCCAGCGCGAACCACAGGTTTTGGCGCATGTTGCGGCGGGTTGCCGAGGCCAAAAGCCGCGCGCGAGCGATGCTGGACAAGTCGTTACCGAGCACCGTGACGGCCGCCGCCGAGAGCGCGATATCCGTGCCGCTGGCCATCGCAATACCCACCTCGGCCTGCGCCAGCGCAGGTGCATCGTTGCTGCCATCCCCCGCCATGGCGACACGATGCCCACTCGCCTGCAGGCGCTGGATCAAGGCTTGTTTGTCGGTCGGGGAGAGCCCCCCTATCACCGTTGCAAACGGGAGCCCCTTGGCAATCGCAGCCGTGGTTGCCGGGTCATCACCCGAGGCCAGAATCAGCGTAAGGCCAGCCTTGCGCAGCACCGCCAAGTGTTCCGGAGTGCCCTGCTTCAGACGGTCTCGTAATAACAGAAGACCGAGCAGTGTGGCGTCCCGCGCGACATAGAGCACTGTTCCGCCGGCCGCGGTGAGGGCGCTGGCTTTCAGCGATATCTCCCCCAATGGGATCGCGTGTTCTGCCATGAAAGCCGCATTGCCCACGAAGTATCGACCATCTGGCAGCACGCCCTGCATGCCGCGTCCCAGGACGGTGCTGAAATCCTCCACCGGCATCAGCGGGATGTTGGAACCGCCGGCGGCCCTCACCAGCGCGCGCGCCAGCGGATGCTCGCTGGCCTGGCCGAGACTCGCTGCACGCTGCAGGAGATCCGAGGGCGACAGCGCACCGCAAGGCAGGATATCGGCGACTTCCGGGCGTCCCGCTGTAAGAGTGCCGGTCTTGTCGATGACCAATGTGTCCACTTCGGCCAGTGTTTCCAGCGCCGCGGCATCCCGGAACAGGATCCCCTTGAGCGCCCCCCGGCCAGAAGCCACGGTCACAGACATGGGCGTCGCAAGTCCAAGGGCGCAGGGACAGGCAATGATGAGCACGGCAACGGCGCTGACGAGGCCGGATGACCAACCGTCTACACCGCCCCACAGACCCCATCCGAAAAAAGCAGCCAGGGCGACCAGGATCACGCCCGCAGTGAAGCGCGCCGCGACACGATCGGCGAAGCGCTGGAGGGGCGCCTTTGAACGCTGCGCCTGCGCGACGCCCTGCACGATACGCGAGAGCCGGGTTTCGCTGCCGGTGGCTTCGACGCGCATCACGAAGCTCCCGGCAAGATTCTGCGTGCCGCCCACCACCATATCGCCCAGCCCGCGCCAGGCAGGCAGGGGTTCGCCTGTGAGCATGGCTTCGTCGATTTCGCTGCCGCCCTCATCGATACGGCCATCCAGCGGCAACTGTTCTCCGGGCCGCACCCGCAGTCGATCGCCGATGCGGATCTCTTCCAGCACGACATCCTCTTCCCGGCCGCAAGCCCTCACGCGATGAGCCAGTCGCGGCACCAGGCTGAGCAAGCGGCGCAGGGCGTCTCCCGTGCGTGCGCGTGCCCGTAACTCGAGTACTTGCCCAAGCAAGCTGAGGGTGAGGATGGTCGTGGCCGCTTCAAAGTACAGCATGCCGCCCGCTGCGGCAGGAAAACGATGGGGTGCCAGGAGCAATAACACGCTCCAGCAGAAGGCGGTCGCGGTGCCGAGGCCAATCAGAGTCCACATATTGGGCGCGCGCAGGCGCAGCGATTGGACGCAGCGTGTCCACACCGGTCTTCCCGCCCATGCGACCACTGGCATGGCCAGCAAAAGTTCCAGCCACGGACGGGCAGGGAAATGGCCGATGGCATGGCCGCCCATCGCCACCGCCATCAGGCTGGCCGCGAACGGCAACGCCACCCAGAACCTGCGACGCATATCTGCCAGCTCGGCTTCTGCAGCAGGATCCTCAAGCCCCGGCATCATTGGTTCGAGACTCATCCCACACAGCGGACAATCAGCCGGTCCCGTGTTGATGATTTCCGGGTGCATGGGACAGGTGTATTGCGCACCCTCCACCACAGGCATGCTCTGACGCGGTGGACGTGGTGTGGGGGCATTCGCGAGGGCGCCGGCGGGGTCGCGCGCGAAGCGCTCCAGGCACCCGGCGCAGCAGAACAGGAATTCCGTGCCTTCGTGCAGCATCCGATGCACAGAATCGGGTTTAACCTGCATGCCACAGATGGGGTCGATGAACTCGGTAGCGACTCCCCCTTCCACCTTTGGAACGGAAGGCGCGTCCGAGACATTCGTCGAAGTCTGGCCACAGCAGGCTTTGGTCATGACGGCATTCCTTGAATTCGTGGTCAGCGCAGCGTGGCGGGTGCAGTGTTACTGCGAACCCGGGACCGTCGATCGACTTCGGTACGGCCAAGACGGCTGTGCCGAAAATCCCCGGGG
>JBIKOF010000105.1:0-6252 GCA_044358205.1 Gammaproteobacteria bacterium
CGAAGGCGCCGCGTACGTTGGTGCTGAAGATCGCATCGATAGTCATATCGTCGAGCCCGTCCAGATCGGCATGCGGCACCACCCGTGTGATGCCCGCGTTGTTGACGAGAATATCGAGTCGGCCGTGCGTATTGCCAATTTCTTCTGCCAGCAACTGCAGGGCCGGGCTGTCGAGCACCGAGGCTGCGGAGATCCGGTGCCCGTTGCCGGGTAGGCGACCGATCAAGGCCTCCGCGCGCGCACGGTTTTCCCGATACGTCACCCACAGCGTGGCGCCCGCTTCCGCAAGGACCTCGCTGATGACCGCGCCGATGCCACCCGCGCCTCCGGTGACCAAGGCGACTTGACCCTCGAGTGGTAGGCGCATCTCTAGCGCAGCCGCCGCGTATCGCCCACGTCGCCGATCCAGCCATGGGTCTTCGTCACAACGGCGAGTCGAGGTTCAAGGTGAGGTAGCGCGGCGATTCCGTTGACCACATTCCACAGGGTTGGCATGTCTTCCCAGCGCACGCGATGGCGGGTCAGCGCGCCCTGACCAAAATGGCGGGCGTCGATTGTCATGTTGGGGTGGATGTCGGCGGCCAGTGGATCCGGCGAATGGGTGGGGTAGCTCGCATCCGGTCCGGCACTGGGGGGCGTGCCGGGAATGTATTTCCACTGCAGCCAACCGCCGGTCGGGAAATCATCTATAGCGGTGGCCGGGCGCTCCGGAGAAAGCCCAGACACCTGCACGCGGAGAAACTCGTGTCCGTCCCAGGCCAGCCGCGCGGTGACGGCATCATCGCTGACGATGAGCGGAGGGATCTCGCAATAAATCTTGGGATGCCCGAGTTCATCTCGCCCGGTGATGATGGGGTCGGCAAAGCTTTCGAAAAGCACCGCCGCGAAGCGGCCGACTTCGGTGTCTTCAGCGCCGCGGAACACCGCTGGCCATGACACCAGGGCAAGGTTATAGCCGCGCCCCGCCAGCCAGGGAATTTCGGTGATGTAGGCGATGTCCAGCGAGACCACCGGTTCACCTGATACTTCGAAGCCCGGTGGAAGATGATTCGACAGGGCCTCGACCGTGGACAGGAACCGATAGGTCACCACCGTCGAACGCGGGAAGCGCGTGTGGTCCAGGGACACGCTGGGTGGAATATTGCGTGGGCCGAACATGGGGCCGAAATGGCTGGGCATCCGGTAGCGGGCGCCGGGAATGAAGCTGTAGCTCATGACGGGATCTCCTCGATCAGGCGTGTTTGAGGCGACGGACACGGATGTCCGCCTGTTCGCGATGGCCGGAAAAATGTTCGATTTCGCACAGGCGTGAGCAGTATTCCCCCACCTCCACCGATGCGGCGTCGGTGAGCACGCGCTGGTAGGTGTGTGTCTTGATAAATTTTCCGACCCAGAGACCGCCGGTGTAGCGCCCGGCGCGTCGGGTCGGCAGGGTGTGATTGGTGCCGATGACCTTGTCCCCATAGGCCACGTTGGTGCGGTGTCCGAGGAAGAGGGCGCCGTAATTGGTCATGCGCTCCAGAAACCAGTCCGGATCACGCGTCATCACCTGCACATGTTCGGAGCAGATACGTTCGGCTTCCGACAGCATTTCGTCTTCGGTGTCGCACAGAATGATCTCGCCACAGTCTTCCCAAGCGCGGCGGGCGATGGGTGCCGTGTCGAGCCTGCCGAGCACGGTTTCGATGGCGGCAGGCAGGGCTTCCGCGAGCGCGCGCGAAGTGGTTACACAAACTGCTGGCGAGGTGGGACCGTGCTCGGCCTGACCCAGCAGGTCGACTGCCACGAGCTCTGCGTCCACCGTGTCATCGCAAATGACAAGTGTCTCGGTGGGGCCGGCAAGCAGGTCGATGCCCACCCGGCCAAACAGTTGGCGCTTGGCCTCGGCCACATACGCATTGCCGGGGCCTACCAGCATGTCCACCGGCGCTACGTGCTCGGTCCCCAGTGCCATCAACGCAACCGCTTGCACGCCCCCAAGGACATAAATCTCGTCCGCCCCCGCGAGCGCCATGGCCGCGATGGTCGCGGGCTCAGGTCGCCCATTGAAGGGCGGCGTCGCGCCAATGACGCGCTTCACCCCGGCCACCTTGGCAGTGAGCACACTCATGTGGGCGGATGCCACCATGGGGTATTTGCCGCCCGGGACATAGCAGCCCACCGAATTGATGGGGATGTTCCGGTGCCCCAACACGACCCCGGGAAGCGTCTCGACTTCAACGTCGCGCAGGGACAGGCGCTGGATTTGCGCGAAGCGGCGGATCTGGGTTTGCGCATACCGGATGTCCTCCAGGGTCTGCGCGGGGAGCGCGTCGATACAGGCCTGAATCTCGGCCTCGCTCAGGCGAAAGGACGCGGGCGACCAGTGGTCCAGTGTCTCCGAGTAATGCCGCACGGCGGCTTCGCCGCGGGCCTCGATGTCGGCCAGCATGGACTCGACCGTGGTGCGGACTTGGGTGTCGTTTTCGCGCTGCGCGTCACTGGGTCGACCCCGCTTGAGTGCTGTGATCATGGCTCCTGATTCCTCCGGTTATGACTGTGCGCTGGACGGCGGGCTGCCACATCCGCCTGCGAGCGAGACAGGTCGCGGCACGGGCGGGTTGCGCTCCGATAATGAGCGATCGATAAACTAAAAACAAATCCTGCAAAGAAAACCGCCTCGAGACCAGCAAAAAAGGCGAATCTCAAATACGCCCGGATTGAGATTTAAGTAATCGCATGATAATTAAGGGGGGTGTGATCGAGACGGCCATCAAGCGCCATGCCGTTGCGGCCGAGGGAATAGCCGATGCACACGCAAGTAGTGGTACGGTTGAGCCCGAGGCGGTCCGGAAGACGTCGTCGGTCCGTTTCCATGCGCCGGCGGCGCCTGTGTCCGCCACACCATAATTGCCGGCAACCGCGAGCGGCCGGGCGCAAGACGCCGGGGTGCTGAGGTGCCAAGGGGGAGGGGATGTTTCCAGCAATCATCGAGAACTACAGTCGGCCCGAAAGCATCAAGGAGGCCCTTGCAGCACTGGCCGGCTACGATGCCGGTGAGGCGATTTTCATTGCGGGTGGCCAGAGCCTCATGCAGGCCATCAAATCCCGCATGGTGCGGCCGCGCTGTCTGATCGACCTTCAGGCTATTGCAGAGCTAAAAGGAATTTCGACGGCTCAGGGGCTCCGCATCGGCGCCATGACCCGCTACGTCGAAATTGCCGGCGCCACGGAAATCCCCGCTGCCTTTGCGGCGCTCAGGGATGCCGCCCAGCATGTGGGAGACCGGCAGGTCAGAAACCGGGGCACCCTCGGCGGCAGTTGCTGTTGGAACTACCTGGCCTCTTGCATGCCGGCGGTTACGTTGGGACTCGGTGCCCGTTTCCATTTGTTGTCTGCCGCCGGGCAGAGCCGGGTGCTCGATGCGGACGATTTTCTCATCGGGCCGCTGGAAACTGCGCGCGCCGATAACGAAATTCTCACGCATGTGGATTTCGCGCCGGCGGCTGCTACGGGCAGCGCCTATCGCAAGTGGGGCCTGGTGACCGACGCTCTGCCAGTGGTCGGCTTCTGCATGAAGGTCACCGTGGACGGCGCGGGTCGATGCACCTCGGCCCGAATCGCGTTGTCAGGCTTGCCCGCCGGCGCGCAACGCGCCCCCGCAGGTGAATCCGCGCTGGTCGGCAGTGACGGACAGGATGCGAAGCTCGACGCCGCACTGGAAGCCATCGTGGCCAGTGTCGAAGTCCAGAGCGACAAATGGGCAGAAGCGGGTTACCGACAACAACTCATCAGGACCCTGGGGCGCGAAGTCGCGGCCGAGGCCTTTGCACGCGCGAGGGGGCGGGCATGAAGACGATCAAGGTCACCATCAACGGCGAGCGCTACGAGGAGACCGTGCCGGTGCGCATGCTGCTCGTGGATTTCATTCGAGAGAAGTGCGGCCTCACCGGCACCCATGTGGCGTGTACCTACGAGGGCGTGTGTGGCGCGTGCACCGTGCATCTCGACGGGGAAGCCATCAAGAGCTGCATGATGCTGGCGGTACAGGCCGATGGGCATGCGCTCACCACGGTCGAAGGACTCGCCTCCGGCGATGCACTGACGCCGCTGCAACAGGCCTTCAAGGCCCATCACGGGCTGCAGTGCGGATTCTGCACACCGGGCATCCTCATGAACATGACGGAATTTCTGCAAAAAAACCCGAACCCGACGGACGATGAAATCCGCCACGGGTTGGTCGGAAATCTGTGCCGATGCACCGGGTACGTCCATATCGTCGACGCGGTCCGCGCCGCGGCCGCCACGCTTCGGGAGGGCAATCGATGAGTACGACCCAGACACCTGCGGGCTCCTGGATGGGCGCACGTCTGCCGCGCAAGGAAGATCTGCGCCTGATCACAGGGCAGGGGCGTTACGTCGCGGACATAGTCCTGCCGGGCATGCTGCACGCCGTGTTCGTCCGCAGCGACTACGCGCATGCGCGGCTGCTGAAGGTGGATGTGTCGGCTGCGCTCGAGGCGCCGGGTGTGGTGGCCGTGATCACCGGCGAGGAAATGAAAACCCAGTGCCGCTCGATGCGCCAGCCTGTGCTGCTCCCGAATCTTCCCGCCAAGTATCCAACCTATTACGGACTGGCCGTCGACAAGGTCAAGTTTCATGGCGATCCGATCGCGATGATCATTGCGCGCGACAAGTACCAGGCGGTCGATGCCGCAGAGCTCGTCGTGGTGGACTACGAGGAATTGCCCGTCGTGCTCGACCCGGAGGCCGCGCTCGCGGCAGATGCGCCGCGCGTGCACGACGAGGAAGCCGATAATCTGATGTTCGAGATGACCTTCACCGGCGGTGGCACGGAGGAGGATCAGCGCAAGAACGCCGAGGCCGTGGAACAGATTTTCCAGTCGGCCGATGTCGTCGTCGAAGGTCGCTTCAAGGTGCACCGCACGGGCACCACGCCCATGGAGACGCGCGGCGTGCTGGCCGAGTGGTCGGCCTCGGATGGCCTGACGGTGTACAACACCACCCAGAGGCCACACATCGACCGCTTGGCGTTTGCCGACATTCTGGATATTCCCGCAGAGAAAGTGCGGGTGATAGCGCCGCGTGACATGGGCGGCGGATTTGGTTTGAAAGCGCCGTTCTACCGCGAGAGCGTGGTTGTCGCCTACGCAACGCGCAAACTCGGGCGGCCGGTACGCTGGATTGAATCGCGCTACGAGAGCCTGATGAACATCGGCCAGGAGCGTGGGCAGATCAACACCCTGGAAGTGGCGGCCAGCCGCGACGGCAAACTCCTCGCGCTGCGCAACCGTGGCATCGCCGACGTCGGCACCGGGCAGATTGGTGTCTACTGGGGATTCGTCATGCCGTTTCTCGGCGCGGTCGAAATGCCCAATGCCTACACCTGGGAAGCGGGCGACACCAATCTGAAGGTCATCTTCACCAACAAGGCTTGTCTCACACCCTCCCGCGCCTTCGGGCATTTTCCTACCCGCTTTGCGGTGGAGCGGGCAGTCGACATGGTCGCGCACAAGATAGGCATGGAACCGGCGGAACTGCGGCGTCGGAACATCGTGCCCCGGCTTCCCTATACCTCGGTGACGGGGGAGTACTACGACAGCGGAGATTTCCTGAAGGTCTGGGACAATCTCATGGTGCAGGCTGACCTGCCGTCTTTCCGCGCCGAACAAACTGCGGCACGCGCCGCCGGCCGCTATCTCGGGATCGGCTTCGGGTGCGGGGTCGAACTGTCGGGGGTGGCTTCGGAGCTGATGGTGCCCATGGAAAACCAGCCGGGCTATGGCGCGGCGACAGTACGCCTGGACCCACGCGGCAAGGTGTTCATTCTTGGGGGTGATGCGCCTGGCGGACAGGGACACGAGACCACCATTTCGCAGATTGTGGCGGCCACCTTCGGCATCAGCCCCGAAGACACAGTCATCACTACGGGCGACACCGGCACCACACCTTTCGGTTCCGGCACCATCGGCGCGCGCATGGGCTCCTACTTCGCCAGCGCCGTGCGCAAGGCCTGCGATGAACTGAAGGAAAAAATCACGCATGTCCTGGCGCATGATCTCGGTGTGCGTGCCACGGTTGAGGAATTTGCCTTCACGGAAGGCGAAGTGGTGTACACGCGCGATCCTTCCAAGCGCAAGACCTTCCGCGAGATCGTCGAGCGGATCATCATGTTTCCGGTAAACCTGCCGGAAGGCGAGGTCGGCGGGCTCGAGACCACTGCCTTCTTCGAGGCTGCGAAGCCCATGATCT
>JBIKOF010000107.1:0-6207 GCA_044358205.1 Gammaproteobacteria bacterium
TGAGATAGCTGTTGCGAATGAGACCCCGTTGTAATCCCGCGGCATCGCTGAAATTGACGCAGCGGTAAATGCCGTCGGGCCAACTCATCAGGCGGCGGCGGGCGCCCGTTTCGGCCTCGATGAGCATGCGCCGGAAAAGACCAGTGACGAAATCGGCACCCTCGCGTTCGCACATTTCCACCAGCCGCAGGCGCACACGATCGGCCGTGGTGCAACGGGCCTTCAGATCGACCGTCACATTGGCCTCGGCACGAATGCCAAAGGCCTGAAAGAGCTCGATGATGTCGTTGTTGATACGGAAGTCCTGACCAATTTTCATGGGTGGCAGGTTCATTCCTTCATCAAAACGCGAAGTGGCGGTGAGTGGCATGCCGCCCGGTTCGCAGGCGCCGGTCTCGGTGGTGTGCGACAGCGCGGCTGTCCAGGCCACCAGCTCGCCGCGATGAAACACGGGCATGATCGCTGTTTGATCGGGATTGTGAATGCCGCCGTACAGCGCATCGTTGGTATAAAAAATATCGCCGTCGCGAATCCCGGGATTCTCTCGGTATTTCTTCAGGATGTACTTGATGACGATGGGCGGAATGATGGCATGCAGATAGGTGCCGGCCGAGGCGTTCACCAAATCGCCATGGGCGTTGAACATCGCCACGATGGAATCGCCTGCAACCCCCATGGAGCTGCGCGAGGAGCGCATGAAGATCTCGTAGCCCTCGTCGAGGATGTCGGCGGTGCGCTGGACTGCAATCTCGTAGGCGCCCCGTGACACCAGATCCATGCACTTCAGCTCGTGCGGGGTGGCGGGCGTGACCTTCAGCGAGGCCAGTTTTTCGGCAACGGTTGGATAACTCACGTCAGCACTCCTTCACGCGGCGGGGGCGAGGTACTCGAGAATTCCGAGACCGCGGCTGTCGATATGGAAAACCTGTCCCGGCGGAATCACGAGGGTGGTGAACTCGGCTTCCACCAGCACCGGACCTTCCAGACGGTGACCAGGCTGCATGTCTTCGAAGCGATACACCGGCGTTTCCACCCGCGCCCGCAACTCCGGCCAGTAAGCCTCGCGCGCACCGATGTGCGCCGCGCTCGCGTCTGGCGGGCCCAGTGGGCGTTCGGGCAGGGCGAGCTTTTCGGTGGGGACGGTGGCCTTGAGCACGATATTCTCGAGGTACACCCCGCCCGGTTTGTTCACCACATGCGGGCTGAATGCCTCCGAGAATTCGCGCTCGAAAGCCTCGTAGATTTCCTGCATGTCGGTTTCGTTGCGAATCTCCAGATGCGGGGACGACACACGCTTCACGTGCACCTGTCCGCCGTAGAGCATGTCCAGCTCGACCTGAAAAATAGCCGAATCGACATTCAGACCTTCCGCGCGCAGATCGATGCGAGCCTGTTCCACCAGTCCACGCACGGCTTCGTTGTAACGCGCGTAGTCGGTGGTGAAACGTTCGGTGAGCGCTTCCATGAAAATCATGCGGCGCGACACTTCATACACATGCATGATGTCCATCACCGAGCTGCCAAGCGCACAAAACACCGGCGCCTGCGGGAAGATCACGGCCACCGGCACGTCTGCGCGATAACCCGCGACATGAGTCGGGCCACCACCGCCAAAGGCAAACAGTACGAAGTCCTCGGGGTGATAGCCGCGCAGGTGGACTTCGCGCTTGATGGCCGACGCCATGTTTTCTTCGACGATGTTGCGAATCATGGCCGCAGCCTCATCCACCGACACCCCCAATGGTTCGGCGATGCGCGTACGAATGGCAGCCTCGGCCTTGCCACGGTTCAGCGGCATGCGACCGCCGAAATAACCATCGGGCGAGATGTAGCCCAACACCACATCGGCATCGGTGACCGTGGGTTCCTGTCCGCCAAGGTCGTAGCACACGGGGCCTGGCATGGCGCCCGCGCTGCGCGGGCCCACTTCCAACCGGTTGAGCAGGGTGTTGAAGTTGGCAATGGACCCGCCACCGGCGCCCATGGTGGTGGTTTGCAGCATGGTGATGCCGACCATCCAGCGGTCGATGATGGGCCGGAACTCGTAGCTCCGTACACCGGCGTCGACCACCATGCCTACATCGAAGCTGGTGCCGCCCACATCGCTCGCGATGACGTTCTTGTAACCCAGCGCCTTGCCGATGTGGTAGCTCCCCATCAGCCCTGAAATCGGCCCACCGTTGTAGGTACGAGAGGCCGTGGTCTTGAACATCTCGGCGCTGCCGCCAGTGTTATGGGTGAGCAGGAAGCTGCCCCGATAACCCCGTTCCCGGAGCTGATCCCAGGTGGCTTCCATCTCGAGCTTGATCGAGCGCTGCAAATAAGCGTCGAGGATGGCCGTCATGGTGCGCTCGTATTCGCCCACCTTGCCCACCACCTCATGCGAGAGAACGACCGGCAGGTAGCCGACGTGATACCCCTTGTATTCCTCGCGGATGATCTCGCGTACCCGACGCTCGTGCGCGGGATTGGCAAACGACCACAGCAGCGATACCGCAATCGCACGCGCGCCGTTGTCGATGAGATAGCGCAGCTTGCGACGGACGTCGTCTTCGTTCAGTGCACGCAGCACCTGTCCGGTTGAATCGACGCGTTCCTTCAAGCCCACGATGAGCCGACGCGAGACCAGCGGCGCAGGCTTGACCTGCGCGGCCAGATTGCGTCGTTCGCTGATGCGCAAACCGTCGACCCACTGTGCGCCGCGCCCGATAAGCACAGCTTCCTCATGACCTTCGGTGGTCATCAGGCCGAGCCGTGGCCCTTTGCGCTCGATCAGCCGATTCATCGCCACGGTGGTCGAATAACGCACCACTTCGATTTGTGGCAGTAACTCTTCCACGCCGAGGCCCAGCTGATCCGCACCGTCTTCCAGCACGTTCATGAAGCACACCGACAGGTCGTAGGGCGTGGTCGGTGATTTGGCAATCACCCGCCGCTCATCAAAAGTGAGCACGAGGTCGGTGAAGGTGCCGCCTACATCGATATCTACGCTTCTCATGGGCTCACCACCTTCAGGTGTCCGTCTTCGATGACGATTTCACCGCGTTCAAGGCGCGCCTTCAGTGCGTCGAGATCGATTTCGGTGGTGTGCGTGATGGGATGGCCGGGTGGCAGGTACTCGCTTTCTATTTGCGCCCCGCAGCCGGGGCAGTAGAACTCGAGGATGCGCACCCATTCGGGGTTGGGCGAGAAGGTATAGGGTTGGCCCTCGATCAGCCGGGGATGAATCTCCGAGGGGTCGCGTTCGCCCACCAGCAGCCCGTGTTTCACGTCTTCGCGGCCCGGTCCCAGTTCACGCGTACAGCGTCCGCAGATCCAGCGTTCTGCATCCAGGTCGAGCTGAAGGTTCTCGCCGATGTTGAGGCGGCCGAAGGAACGACCGCCCTGCAAGGTATTGCTCATGACTCAGGTATCTCCGCGACTGAGCGTGGCATCGCCACGCAAATCGACCGCCAGGCGCCAGCCTTTGCCGACGAGCCAGGTAAAGGTGCCGCCATCTACCACCACCGGTCCCTCCAGCGTGCGCCCGCGCAAGCTGGCGTGCGTGTGGATAGCGACGTGCCCGTCCGTGCCCAGCGCCGATGGTCGCGTATCGGCCGGTGTGCCCATCGCGGGCGGGAGTTCCGGGAGCGGGTCGCGTGGAATGGCAAAACGTGCCGTGAGACGCAGCAGCGCGGGCGCGCCGTGGGTCAGGCTCGACAATTCATCGAGCGTCGCGCTTGCGAGGCGCTGGCCTGTGGCATCTTCTGTTTCAAACGCGTAGCTCGCGGCGGCCGGGTCGAAACCCTCTCCCGCCAGATCGCGCCGGGCCTGTCCCAGCACCGCTTCTGCCGCGGCGTGGAGTTCGCTTGCGCGATCGCTGCTCACCAGCGCGCGCTCGTAGACGTGCATCACATCGGCAATGGCCGAGCCGTACGCACTGAACACGGTGCCCAGCGCGAATACGCGCACCTCGCGCAGGCCCAGCGCTTCGGCAAGTGCCGTGGCGAAGAGGGGACCGTTACCGCCGTACGCGAATAGAACGGGCGCGGGATCGGCTGGCCATTGCGTGGCGGCGAGCGTTTCCCGACACAGGTTGGCCATTAGCCGCACCGCCTCCGCATAGATGCGCAGCGCCGCTTCGTCGGCACTTACATCCAGAGGCTGTGCTACGTGGCGTTCGATGGCTTCGCGCGCCAGATCCACCTTCAAAACCCGGCGCCCGTTCAGGAAGGCGGTGGGCGAGACCAGCCCAAGCACCACCAGCGCGTCGGTGAGCGTTGCCTGCCGCCCACCCAGCCCGTAGCAGGCGGGGCCGGGCGCGGCACCCATGCTGTCCGGGCCCAAGGTGACGACACCGTCCTTTACGCGCGCCACGCTGCCCCCGCCCAGTGCATTTGAGCGCAATACTGCCATCGGCATCCGCACCGGAATTCCAAAGAACTCGCCGTTGGGCTGCATTTCCACGCGCCCGTCGGCGACGGCGCTGGCTTTGCCGGTGGTGCCGCCGATATCGACTGCCAGCACGCGCGGCAGGCTCAGCTCGCCTGCCACGTGGGCTGAGGCATGCGTGCCGAACAAGGGGCCAGACTCGATGGTGTCCACGGCCTTGGTCTTGCCAATGCGCGCGACTCCGCCGTTGAGATGACCGACAAGGATGTCGCCGCGCCAGCCATGATCGACCTTCAACGCGTCCTCTGCCTTGAACAGCGAGTTGGCGAGTGCGTTGTGGACGTAGGAATTGATGAGCGCGAAGAAGGTGCGCGACATGTCATCCGGACGCATCAGCATTTCGCTGCCGGCCACCGCGGGCACCGACCCCAGGAAGTGATCCGGGAACTGCTCACCGACAATCGCAAGGATTTCCTGCTCGCGCGTTCCCTCCGGAAATGCGCCCGCCAGCGATACGTTGATGCGGCGAATGCCCTGATCGATGAGTCGCTTCAGGATCCCGATCACGGTGGCACGGTCGGCGTCCGGAGGCAGGCCGGTGATGTGTTCGGGGCGCACCAGCTCGGGAATGACGCGGGCTGCAAGCGACGGATCGTCGGCATACAAATCTGCTTCATGCCCGGCACTCACCAGCAGACCGAGTTTCGGCCCCTTGCGCTGCGCGAGGACGTTGGAGGTGAGGGTGGATGACCAGCGGATCAGCCGCACTTCATCCAGAAAATCCGTCAGGCTGGCGTGGCCCAGTGCCGTGGCGGCAGCTTGCAGGCTTTGCAGGAACGAGACGGTTACGTCATGGGGCGTGGACTCTACCTTGATGAGCAAGGGCTCGCCCCCACCGCTCACCATGGTGTCGGTCATGGTGCCACCGGTATCTATGTCGACGCTGTACAAGCGTGCTCCCCTCCGGGCTGGTCGTCGGTGCCGCCAGCGCTTTCGTTGAAGTTTTTGTCGTGGCAAAAGCCCACGTCAGGCCGACCGCGAGCAACTGCAACCTTAGGGCAACCGTATTTGAGCGTCCATGTCCGAAGAGGACAAAAAATCTTTATCTTTGATGTCTGAAAAGCACAATATTCGCGTATGCCACGAAAACCGATGCCGGCGTCGATGACCCCGCCCGTGACTAAACCGCCCGAGTCCGCCCTCGCGGCGCGACAGGTCGCGGCCGTGCTGCGCGTGGGCCAGGCCATGGTGGCCACCGTGGATTACGAACAGGTGCTGCGCCAGGTCATCGAGGCGGTCTGCGCCACGGTAGATGCAACCACCGGCGGGTTCATGCGCTACGACCCGGGTGCCGACGAACTGGTGCTGCAGAAGCCGGCTTTCGGGGTGCATTCACCCAATGTCGTCGGGAGCTACCGGGTGCCCATATCGGCGGGCGGCAATGCGGCGCGGGTGTTCCTTTCCCGCGAGCCCTACATTGCGAACGATGCACCACGCGATCCGCGTGTACTCCAGCGCTTCGTTGCGCTGTTCGAGGCCCGCAACATCACCACGGTACCGCTCGTGCTGGGCGAGGACACCCTTGGGGTGTTCCACGCCATCAACAAGCGGGTGGGGGATTTCAGTACCGACGACCTCGCGGTGCTGCTGCTCGTTGCGCCGTTGCTCGCCTCGGTATTGAAGACCGCCCAGGTAGTCCATGAAGTCGAAGTTGAACGCCGTAAGCAGGCGCGCACCATGCACATCCACCGCGCACTGACCCGCACTGCCAGTCTGGCCCTCGGCGTTGGGGCCCTGGCGATGACGCTGAGCCAACTCGTCCAGCGGCCCGTTGCG
>JBIKOF010000108.1:0-6148 GCA_044358205.1 Gammaproteobacteria bacterium
CGACCGATGATCTTCTTTTTCTGCGGGCGCCCGATGGCGTTGTTGTAGAACCAGATGAGCTTGACCTGAGTATCGTTCGCGTCCGAACCGGAGCAGCCAAAGAAAACCTTCGACGCCTCCATCGGAACCATGGCCTTGAGCCGTTCGGCAAGCAGCACGCCGGGCTCGTGGCTCTTGCCGTTGAAGATGTGCTGAAAAGAGAGCGTTCTGATCTGCTGGGCCGCCGCTTCGGCAAGTTCCTCGTTGCCATATCCAAGTGCCGTGGACCACAGTCCCGCCAGACCTTCGATGTACTGCTTTCCATCGTGGTCCCATACGTACACGCCCTGTCCCCGGGCCATCATCAGCGCCCCTCGATCTTCGATCACACCCAGGTTGACCATGGGGTGCAGAATGGCGGCGGCATCACGTGCGACGAGAGAACCCGGGGTGAGACTCATGCTGATCTCCTATTAGCTATGCCATCCTCGCTGCCGGCGCCTGCTCGGCCGAGTGACATTTGCGGTTATTCTAGTCCCGCCGAGGCTCGACGGTCACCGTCGAAAAAACTACCGGCGATTCCCTGGGAGACGGAGGCGATTCATCGGCGCACATGACCAGATCGAACGTCCCTTATCTCGCCTATGTCCAGATTCTCGCCGGCGCGCTGCTGCTGTCCACCGGTGCCACGGTCATCAAGTCGGTCCACTTCGGCGTGCTGGAACTCGCGGGATGGCGGGCAGCCGTCATCGCCCTCTTCCTGCTGGTCGCCATTCGCCCACCGCGCATCTGCTGGGACCGCAAGCTGATTCCTGCGGCACTCGCACATGGCATCACGACCCTGCTGTTCATGTGGGGAAACAAGCTGACGGCTGCGGCGACCGCGATATTTCTGCAATACACCGCCCCGCTCTACCTGTTGCTGCTGGGTCCCTGGCTGCTGAAAGAACCTTTCCAGCGGCGCGACCTGGGCATCGTCGGGTTGATTGGCGGGGGCATGGCGTTGCTGCTGATGGACCCCGTGAAAACGAGCACCCACGCGAGTAATCCCGGTCTGGGTAGTCTGGTGGCAGCCACCTGCGGCATCGCCTGGGCATTCACCACGCTGACGATGCGGGGGCTTTCCCGCCAGCCGCATGAAGGTTTCCGGCGCGCAATCGCCGCCGTGATCCTGGCCAACGCCTGTCTAGCCGCAGGACTGCTGCCAGTGGTGGGCATTCCCGGGCAAGCGACCGTGGCGGACTGGGGCCTCGTGGCCTATATGGGCGTCTTCCAACTTGGCTGCGCGTTCATCCTGATTTCTCTGGGACTGCGCCGCGTGGGTGCCTTCGAAGGCTCGCTGCTGTTGTTGGTGGAACCGTTGCTGAGCCCGCTTTGGGCTTATGTGATCCACGGGGAAGAACCCGGGCTGCTGGTGTGGCTGGGTGGGAGCCTGGTGTTACTGGCCTCCGTTCTTCGCCTCCGTGCAAGCTCCCACGCGCCGATGGCAGACCAGCCCCCCACGGCGCCTCAGCGACGGGGTTGAATCTGCTCCTTGAGCACGGAGAGTTCCCGTCGACCCTGGGCGAGAATGCGCGGGGTGAGATGTTCCTCCATCACCGACATTTTGTAGCTCGCCTTGTTCAGACCCTGCGCTGCCGCGAGCGAGAGCCAGGCATAGGCAAGTGCCTGATTGCGCACCACGCCCACGCCGTTGGCAGCGCAAAGACTCATCGCGTACTGCGCACGGGCATGGCCTTGCAGGGCTGCGCGCTCGAGCATCGCCACAGCATCCTCGCGCGCCATGTCCGATACTTTTTCAAACAGGCCACGGCGACCCAGTTCGTACTGGGCATCGGCATTGCCGAGCTGCGCCGCGTGGCGTAACCAGGTCATGGCGCGCGGCCGGCTCGCCTCCACGCCCAGCCCTTTCTCGTAGCAAAGGGCCAACCGGTAAGAAGCCTTCACATGACCGTTGTCCGCCGCGCGCCGCAGCCATTCGAAAGCGAGCAACTGATCCGGGCGCGTCGCGATTCCCCGCTGATGGAACCGTCCCAGCGCATATTGCGCATGGGCCAAGCCGGCGCGCGCCGCCCGCACCAGCCATTGTTCGGCCGCCTCCACGTCGCGCAGGCCCTCAGGCGCGCCGATCAGCATCAGACCAAGGTTGTACTCGGCTTCTGGATCGCCCGAATCCGCGGCCTGACGGCACCACGTGAGCGCCCGGGTCGGGTCCCGGGGCACGCCGAGACCATGGGTGTAAGCCAGCGCCAGATTCAGCTGGGCCTGCGCGTTACCGGCCTCCGCCGCGAACCGCCAGTGCGCCACCGCAGCCTCTGGATCGCGCTTGGAGCCTGCACCGCGGACCAGCAACTCACCCAGTCTGAAATGACCCACCGGGTCGCCAGACTCCGCGGCGGCGGAATACCACTGGAAGGCGCGCGCATAGTCGCGCGTAGTGCCCGTGCCTGTCTCCAGACACCAGCCAAGCAAGGCTTGCGCCGGGGCCTCACCGGCTTCTGATGCCTTGCGCAGCCAACGCAACGCCGCCACAGGCTCGCGCACGCAGCCAAGACCCTCGAGCAGGGCAACGCCAACCCGATAGGCCGCCTCGGCATGACCACCTTCACCTGCCCGCAGATACCAGTCCAATGCCTGTGCGAGCTCGCGCTCCCCGGGGCTGTGCAAACGCAAGTGTTCAGCAAGCGCAAACTGGGCGGACGCATCCCCCGTGCCCGCGGCCTGCATCAGACGTTCGCGCTCTTCGACTAGCGTGGGTGAAAGGAGCATCGGAGACCTCAGCCGTCCCGCGGGCGCGCTCGTTGACGCCCTTCCCGTTTTTCCAGCATGTCTGGCATTACCGCACCGCCGCCTTCACCGTAGCGTGTAGATCGTAGTCATCGCTGCGGTTCACCCGTGCCGTGCAGCGGGTGCCGGGGACGAGCCCCTTCGCCCCGCGCAGGTATACGGCCCCATCGATCTCCGGCGCGTCCGCATGGCTGCGCCCCACGACCCGTCGACCTTCGATGCGGTCCACCATGACTTCGATCTCGCGGCCCACCTTGCGGGCGAGCCGGTCCCGACTGATAGCCTGCTGGGTCTCCATGAAACGTTCCCAGCGTGATTGCTTGACCTCTTCGGGTACCGGATCGTCCAGCGCATTCGCGGTAGCACCCTCGACAGGGGAATAGGGAAAGCAGCCTACGCGATCGAGTTGGGCTTCCTGGAGAAAGGCCAGGAGCAGCTCGAAATCGGCGTCGGTCTCACCGGGGAAACCCACGATGAATGTGCTCCTCAGGGTGAGATCCGGACACTGGGCGCGCCAGCGATGAATCCGCGCCAAGGTGTCCTCGGCTGCAGCGGGTCGGCGCATCAAGCGCAAGATGCGCGGACTTGCGTGCTGGAAGGGAATGTCGAGGTACGGCAGAACCTTACCCTCAGCCATGAGCGGCATGACTTCATCCACATGTGGATAGGGATAGACGTAATGCAGGCGCACCCAAACCCCAAGGTCTCCCAAGGCCCGACAGAGCCCGTCGAAAGCGGTCCGCTCCTCCCGTCCGCGCCAGGCCACCACCGGATAGCGCAGGTCGAGTCCATAGGCACTGGTGTCCTGTGAAATCACGAGCAGTTCCTGCACTCCTGCGGCCACCAGCCGCTCAGCCTCGCGCATCACATCGGTGAGCGGGCGACTCACGAGCGGGCCACGCATGGAGGGAATGATGCAGAAACTGCACCGATGATTGCAGCCCTCGGAAATCTTCAGATAGGCATAGTGCCGAGGGGTGAGACGAATGCCCTGCGGAGGCACGAGATCGATGCGCGGATCGTGCGCGGGCACCGGCGCGTGGGTGCGCACGGCTGACACCACGGCTTCATACTGATGCGCGCCCGTGACCGCCAGAACCGCCGGGTGCCGCGCCTTGATCTCCTCGGCGTGGGTGCCCAGACAGCCGGTGACGATTACACGACCATTTTCCTTGATGGCCTCGCCAATCGCGTCAAGCGACTCCTCCCGCGCGCTGTCAATGAAGCCGCAGGTATTGACCACCACGACATCGGCGCCATCGTAGCTGGCGCCCACTTCGTAACCTTCAACGCGCAATTGGGTCAGGATGCGCTCTGAATCGACCAGCGCCTTAGGGCAGCCGAGGCTGACAAATCCCACTTTGGGGGCAACTTTTGAGGCCTTGGCCATACTCGTGTCCTGCTCTTCCGGCAAATCGTATTCGGGAGTGTGGTCTGCGGCTCAGAACCCGAGCGCACAACCATCGAGGCGGTGGTCGCTACCCCCCCACCAGACGCCGCGGTCCGGATCTCGCATGATACCTTGGTAACCCCCCGTGAAACTGCCGATCGGGTCCTCCACGGGCAACAACAGATGTCCACGCCGTCGCAATTCCTCGATGAGGTCGGGAGCAAAACCGGTCTCATGGAATATCTCACCCGGCAGTGGCGAGCTTACACCGGTGGGTAATGCACCCCCTTGATGCCGCATGCGCGGGAGCGCGCCTGCGCTCTGGACATCCCGCCCCTCGGCAAGGATCCGCGCAAGGATCTGGGCCTGAGCCTGAGGCTGCATATCGGCGCCGATGGCGCCCAGCGCAAGCAAGCCCTCCCCCTGCCGGGTTACGAAGCCCGGCATGATGGTATGGAAGGGCCGTTTGCCGGGTGCATAGACGTTGGGATGTCTCTCGACGAGCGAGAACCCGCTTGCCCGAGACTGCAGGGCAAATCCGAACGGCTCGGCCACCAGATAGGAACCGAACGGGGAAAAGAGGCTCTGGATCAAGCTGACCATGCACCCAGAGCTGTCGGCGACCGCAAGGTAGGTCGTGTCACTTGCCGGCACTCGCACATCGCCCGGTGTCGCATCCGTCGCAGCGTGGGCTGGGTCGATCAGGCCAGCGCGCGTGGCGAGGTAATCCGCAGACAGCAAGGCCTCGCAAGGGATGGTGGCGAATGCAGGGTCCGCAAACCAGCGCGCGCGATCGGCGAACGCCAGCTTCTTGGCCTCCAGATAGACATGCCACCAGTCTGCATCGAGCTCGCCCGCAACTGCTTCCGGCGCCCGCAATTCAAGCATTGCCAGAATCTGCAGCAAGCTCAGCCCCTGACCGTTTGGTGGCAACGCGTGCACCGTGCAGCCGCGGTAAGACGCGGTAAGTGGGGACACCCAGTCAGCGCTGACCGCAGCGAAATCTGCCTGATCGAGGAACCCTCCCGCGGCGCGAGCGGCTGCGAGCATCGCCTCCACCACCGGACCGTGCCGGAAGATTTCCGGCCCGTCAGCGCCCAGCCGACTGTAAAGCGCGGCCAGCCCCGGATTGACATGATGATATCCAGGGCCTGCACGCCCCGCGGCGCCGAAGGTACGGCCGAAGGCTGCATAAGCCGCTTGCCCCGACTCATCCCGGGGCATCTGCTCCACCGCGCGTTGCCACCAGAGGTTGCTGCGCGCACCAACCCCAAAGCCCTTGGTTGCGAGCGCGATCGCTGGCTCGAACAGTCGGGCCCAGGGCTTGTATCCAAAACGTGCGTGAAGGGCCGCCCAGCCGGCAACGGCACCAGGCGTGGTGAGGGTCAGCGGGCCCGTCAGCGGGACCATGTTCGAGGATCCAACCGACCGCCGCATTTCAGCAAGGCTCAAGGCGTGAGGCGCCCGTCCACTCGCATTGAGGCCGGCCACCTCGCGTTTCGCGGGATCCCAGACCATGGCAAACAAATCCCCGCCTGGTCCGCACATGTGCGGCTCGGTGACCGATAGCACTGCATTGGCGGCGATCGCCGCGTCTACCGCGGACCCACCTTCCCGCAAAAGATCAACCGCAGCCAAGGTCGCCAACGGTTGGCTGGTGGCAGCCATCCCATGTGCACCGATGGCGGGCGGTCGTTGCGACAGCGACGGCGGCAGGCAGAAACTTTTCATCGCCGAATACCGAGGGGACGCCCGAGACCCGAGGGCGGCGCGAGACTTCGATGCACGGGGAGAATTTCCGCCAGCCGTCGCTGCGCGGACTCGGGCATCGCGGCACTGCGCCGGGTCTGCAGCGAGATATGCATGTAGAGGGTCTCGGCGGTAGAGGCTAGCCACCCCTCGCGGGCGTGAAAGACCTCTGCCCAGCAATGCAGCAGTTTTGGACTCCAGTCGATCAGCCGGGTGGTCACCCGTATTTCATCACCGGCAAAG
>JBIKOF010000109.1:0-6125 GCA_044358205.1 Gammaproteobacteria bacterium
CATGTTGTCTCTGGCGCGCGTGCGCTTGCGGGATCTCTTGCGGGCGCAACCCGACGTGGATCCGTTTGCCGCGCTTGCACCGAAGGTGCCGGAACCTTTGCTGCTGCAGGAGCGGGGTCGACACGGCCGGCAACGCGCTGAGCAGACAGCAAGCCTGCAGGGTCTTGATGCCGAGCGCCGCGCGACGCGGGCGCGTATCGACGAGGCCTCCGCGAGCCTCCGCGGGCTGGAAGCAGAACTTTCACTGCTCGAGCCCGAGACACAACGCATGTCCCGACTCGCCAGACAGGGATATCTGCCCTGGATGCGCTGGGCAGAGCACGAACGCGCGCGTCGTTCGCTGCGCGGCAGGCGCGAGGCCTTGCGCGCCGCGATCGAGTCCCTGGACGCTGAACTGCAGGTTCTGGGCGCACGCCGTGAAGTGACGCGAGTGGGGTTCGAGCAGCGCTGGCTTACCGAACTGGCTGAGGTCGAGGCGCGACTCACCGCCACTGAGGCAGAGCTCGCGAAAGCCCGGCGAAGCTTGGCCTTGACCGAACTGCGTGCCCCTGTTGCCGGAACGGTGCAGGAACTGGTCGTCCACACCGAGGGCGGCGTCGTTCCGGCAGCCTCGCCGCTGCTGCGGCTGGTTCCGATGGGTGAGGGGTTGGAGGTGGAAGCACGAATCCCCCATCGCGACATCGGTTTTGTTCAGGCTGGCCAGCCCGCCGTGGTGAAATTGGCAACCTTCGATTTCACGCGTTACGGTCACCTGCGCGGCAAGGTCGAGTCTGTAGCGCGAGACGCGGTGAGCACCGCAGACGGGGATTCCTGGTACCCCGCACGCATCCGCCTGCTGCAGGGCGGCTTATCCCACACGGGCTCCCGCCTCGAACTCTTGCCGGGGATGGCAGGCACCGTGGATATCCATCTGGGTGAGCGACGAATAGCCGAGTTCATCCTGTCCCCCCTTAGACAAAGGGGCGCAGAGGGCGGCCGCGAGCGCTGACCGCGGGATGCTTGTCGCGCGCCCTATGGCGCGCGAGACTCCACGCTTTGCAAATGAGGGAGGCCGGGATGCTCAACGAACAGCAGCGGATGATAGTCGAGACTGCGCGGCGCTTCGTGGAAGAGGAGATCATCACCCCTCGGATCGATCAGGCCCTCGATCGCAGCGCCGAGTATCCGCATGCGCTGGTGCGGGCGATGTGGGAACAGGGTCTGTTGAACCTCGAATTTCCCGAAGCATTCGGGGGCGCCGGATTGTCCTGTCACGACCATGTGCTGGTGCTTGAGGAAATCAATTACGGGTGTCTGGGCATTGGAACCGCCGTAGCCGCGAACAGTCTGGCAGGCCTGCCCATCATGATGTCCGACAACACCACCGCCCAGCGGGAATATCTGGGAAGGCTGACCGCAGCCCCCGGTTACGCTGCGTTTGCCTGCTCGGAGCCGGACGCAGGCTCGGATGTCGCCAACCTATCCACGCGCTTCACGAAACGTGGCGACGAATACGTGCTGAACGGTCGCAAGCGCTGGATCTCCAGCGCCGATGTCGCCGACTTTTATGTGATTTTCGCGCGCGAGCAGGGCACTTCGGGTCACTCGGGCATTGCGGCCTTCGTCGTGGATGCCGGCACCCCGGGTCTGCACTGGGAGAGCCTCATCCACAAGCTGGGTCAGCGCTGTTCGCACACCGGCGACGTGGTGATGGAAGACGTAGTGGTTCCGGCGCGCAATCTGCTTGCTGCTCCCAGCTATGGATTCCGCCTTGCCATGGCCACCTTCGATCGCTCCCGACCCTGGATTGCGGCGGGGGGCTCTGGTGTCATCCGACGGGCGCGCGATGAATCCCTGCGCTATGCGCGTGAACGCAAGACTTTCGGTCAGCCCATCGTTGAACACCAGATGGTCGCCTCTATGATCGCGGACATGGAGATTGCCTATCAGGCCTCACGCCTGATGTGCTTGGAGGCGGCCAGGGAAGTCGATGCCGGTAATCTGCGGGGAAGTCACAGCGCCTGTGCCAAGGCGTTCGCGGGTGACGCCGCGATGCGTGCCACCACCGATGCTGTACAGGTGTTCGGAGGCTATGGGTATACGCAGGAGTTCGTGGTCGAGAAACTCATGCGCGATGCCAAACTTCTCCAGATCTACGAAGGCACTTCCCAGATCCAACGCATGGTCATCGTGCGAGATCTGCTGCGCAACGCACAGTGAAGCACGGCGGCCGCGACTTCAGCCAACCATGCTGTAGCCGCCGCTGACACTCAACACCTGGCCGGTCACATGACCGGCCACCGCATCGGAGGCGAGAAACAACACCGCATTGGCAATGTCGCGTGGTCGGCCAACTTTCTTGAGCGGCAGCGACTTGGTGATTTTATCGAGCTGTTCCGGGGTGAACATGGAATCCCGATTAACCCACATGCTGTTGTCACCGACTTCGGCATCCTCTTCGGGAAGGGTGACACCGGGGCACACCACGTTGCAGCGAATACCGTTGCGCCCGTGTTCCTTGGCAATGGTTTTCATGAAGCTGTTGACCGCTGCCTTCATGCCACCGTAAACGGCCTCGCGAGGCTCACCCTGGCGGCTGGCATCGGAACTGATAGAGACGATGGCACCCCTGTTTTTGGGCGCCATGATCCCAAGCGCGGTCGAGGTGCAATTCAGCACCCCGACGAAATTGATTTGGATAATCCGCTGCCAGAACTCTGGCGTGGTCTGGCTGAAGAACATCAGCTGATCCCAGCCGACATTGTTCACCAGCACATCTACTGCGCCAAAGCGCTGGACTGCCATGCGAAACATGGCTTTCACCTGTTCAAGCTGGGTGACGTCACACGCCGCCACCTCCGCGCTGGCAGCACCGAGCGTGCGTGCCTGAGCAGCTACGGCTTCTGCCTGCGGCACGTCGATATCCCCCAGAATGATCTTTGCGCCCTCCCGTGCAAAACCCAGTGTGATGGCGCGGCCGATATTGGAGGCGGCACCGGTGACCACCACGACCTTGTCTTTCAGTTGTAGATCCATACTTACTCCGGGGCTCTGTCGGCGGGCGTGGGATATGGCGCGTCGGGGTACGTCGCGGGACGCGAAGCCTTGAAGGCGGCGATACCCTCTTCGAAAAACCCGGCGCTGGCGCAGAGGATCTGACCTCGATCTTCCATGGCCACCGCTGCTTCCAGGCTGGGTGCATCGACCGCGAAACGCAAACCTTCCTTGGTGAGACGAAGGCCCATGGGCGAGGTCTTGAGCATGTCTCCTGCCATGGCGCGTCCGGCAGCCTCGAGTCCGTCGGGGTCGACAACCTCCGACACCAGCCCCAACGCAAGTGCGCGTTCGGCCCCGATGAAGCGGCCCGTCATCATAAGTTCTGCTGCCACCGATTGACCCACGGCACGCGGGAGGAAGTAACTGATCCCGACGTCACATCCGGTCAGCCCGATCTTCACCATGGCCACGTTCAGTTTAACGTCATGCGTGACAATTCGAATGTCGCTGGCAAGCGCGAAAGCCAGCCCACCGCCTGTAGTCGCGCCGTGCGCGAGGCAAACGATGGGCTGCGGACATCGCCGCATCCGCATATAAACCTCGCTCACTTGGCGCTGTACATTCATGCCCATGATCGCGCCGGCGCTCACCGGTGCCGCTTCGCGCAAGTCGTAGCCCGCGCAGAAGGCGCGGCCAGCACCGCGCAGCATTACCACGCGTGTTTCCAGATCGCGCTGGAGACCTTCGAAGAAGTGCTGCAGCTCTTCACACATCAAGGGTGTGATGGTGTTCAGTCGCTCAGGGCGATTGAGCGTAAGCCAGACCAATGGCCCCTCGCGCGTGATTTCGATGGTCGAATAAACCATGCCCATACTCCCCCTTCGAACAGTCTTGCGCCGGAGCGCGAGGATATCACGCGGTGTCGTGATGCCCCGTCGCGTGTTCGCGCCGTTTGCGATATTTCGTCCATAGATGACGGGCCAGCAGCAGCGCCGGCATCTTTACCCAGTGGGAACGTAGATAGAGGAAAGCCAGCGCCAGACGCTTGGCGCGCTGTGGCGGCAGCTCTGGTTGGACCGCACGGCGGAGGGCACCCAGCACGATGGCCCGGCGCAACCGGCCCGGCCGCTTTGCGCAGGCTTCCAGCAAACCCGCTGGGAGCTTCGTTCCGTGAACCCTGCGTGACAGGTTCAGTGCGTACCAAGCGGGTTCTTCAAACCCGAACAAACGTACCCGCGCGGCGAAGCTTTCCCAGAATCCAGGGCGCGTGGCTGCGAAGTGCGTCGCGAGTTCGTGCACGTCCTGGGTGTCACGCCAACCATTGATGAACTCTCCGCCTCGAAAGCCATGCACGATGCTGTGCAACACCATATCCGCAGGCGACAGCACGGACAGTTGGGTGCCGGGAAGTCGCTCTGCAGCCGCAAACAGAGGCGCGGGATCCGGGCAGAGCAGATCGGTTCGGGGTAGCAGGTTGTGATGGACATCCAGCGTAGCGCCGCGTGCCACATGTTGCAGCGGCGGGAGTTCGTGCATCCAGTGGCGGTAGTAGTGATCGTCGTACTCGTCGTGGGGCATGCTCTGCCAGCCATGGCGATTCAGGAGCTGTTCCGCCTCCTGCAGGCGCGCCTCAGGCACGAGCAGGTCTACATCTGAGACCCGCCGGGCCTCGCCCGGTGGAAGTCCTGCGAGGATGTAAGCTGCGCCTTTGAGCAGTACCAGCGGCATGCCGGACGCGCTCAGCGCGTGGGCAATCCGGTCGGTCTCAAACCTCACCATGCGGGTCCGCTCCGCCGCCAGAAGTTGCTCGGACCACAGCTGGTTCCGAACCCGTGGGGGAAGTGTCGAGAGCAACCCCGCAGCCTCCAGTCTTCCGTGCCAGCGCCCTGCCACGAGGTGGAGCCGCCCCAGCGCCAGTGCATGTTCCCAGTCCCTCGGCGCGAGGCGCGCCAGTGTCTCGGGCACAGCCGACAGCACTGAACTTGGGGGGGGTGAGATCACGTCAAGAATCTTTACAAAGGAAGGGAGATCGCGGCTTGGTTTTGTAACAGGGGCTTTACATAATAGCGACCCGACCCCGCCCTCACACCGTGGTGAGCCCGCGGGGACCGCGACACACCGCGAATTTCTCATGGCTGGCCGACGCTGGCGTGAATCTTGCGACACTTCCGCCATGATGCGCGAGGATTCCTAGCATGGACGAGACCCCAGCCACCGAGCCCACCCGTCTTCCTCAGGCCACCCTGCGACGCAGGTTCCTGAAAGGCACGGGACTGGCACTACCCGCCGTGGTCACTTTGCACTCTGGGGCGGCCCGAGCCGCGGTCAGTCTGGGCTGTGGCGGCAATGGCAATGTGTCCCAAACCGGCTACGCCATCCTCACCACTCAGGACCACGCCGATGACCGCTTGAGAGCTGCCGTCGAGCTCTACAGGCAGGTGCAAGTGAAGTCGGGTGGTAACGCGGCGAATGTGCCGGCGGACTGGGAGGTGAACAGCTCCGATCCGGGGTCTTACTTCGAGGGCAACGGCGTCTGGCGCAAGTTGGACGGCTCGGAAGTGACCGGCAACGAATTGCAGGCCCTGGTGGCACTCGCGGCAACTGCGCCCACTTCCACCACCATCCGAACCGGAACGACGCGATATGCCATCGTCCATGTGAACACGAGCAGCGGCAGCGTGGCGGCAATTGGCTCGCCCGATCCGGTGGCCAATGCCATCGTCACCAGCTGGACCGGCGCGTGCATGGCCTCGCTATACGGCGTCAGCCCCTGAGTCGACGCGGGCACGTCCCGCGGTGACTGTGACCGACAAGCCATCCACGATGGCCTGGACCATCACCCAGCATGCCACCCTGTCTGTTCGGCAGTGGGACGATGCGACCTTCGTATACGATTCCTTCTCCGGGCGAACGCACTACCTCAATGGCAGCGCTGCCGAGATCCTCGCGCTGATCGCAGAGCAACCCCTGCCGCTTGCCGATACCGATACGGCACTCCTGCGGGAGTTCGCACCATCCGAGCCGGAAGCATTCCTGGCGGCCAGCCGCCGGGTCCTCGAGCTTCTGGAACACCTGGGGTTGGTAACCCGCCATGCGTGACGTGGTCCAGCGGACGCTCGGTCCGGATTCAGGTGACTCCCGAGCGGCCT
>JBIKOF010000110.1:0-6121 GCA_044358205.1 Gammaproteobacteria bacterium
AGGCGCGAGCCCGGACAGATCGGGCGTATTGAACGGGGACGCATACGGATGGGTGATGTCTTCCGAGCTTGCGAGGTAGTGATCCCAGAACCAGTCCACTGCGCCCCGAGTGATGAGATAGCCCTCCCCGCATTCGATTTTGGATGCGCCCTGACACCGCCGGTCGATAACAGGATAAATCAGCACTTGTGCTGCAAGTGCCACGCCGGCGTCGCGCGCGCGGATTGCCGTGATGCTCATCAACTGGCCACCGGCACTGTCACCGACCAAGGCCAGCCTCGCAGGATCCAGCCCGCGTGCGGCTGCGTTGGCGAGTACCCATTCAAGCGCGGCAAACACATGATTGACTTGGGTCGGGAAGCGAGCCTCCGGCGCCAGAGGATAGGTGGTAGCCACCACGACCGCGCCGGTTTCATTGGCAATGGCGCGCACGGGTTCATCACAAATGTCCAGGTGACCCCCGATCCATCCCCCACCATGCGTGTACAGGATTACCGAACCGTTTGCGTGACTGGGGGTATAGATTCGAAGCGGCACCCCGCTGAGCGACAACGCTTCCATCTTCTCCACCGTTTGCGGCGGATTCTGCAGCATGGGAAAGGTATCGAGCGTGCTACGTGCCTCTGCAATGCTCATGTGCTCGAAGGACTTGACGCCCTGCTTCTGGAGGGTCGTCAGGATGAACTGGGCGGTAGGGTCTATGGCCATGGCAAACCTCGCGCAGGGTTAAGTTTCGGGCCGCAGCGCAGCAGGCCCCCAATCGCGCACTATTACACCATATCGGACGAGGCGGAGCCTGCTGCGAGAGACTGGAAGAAGCGCGAGCCAGTCAGCCGTGATGCTGCGCGCCCGGGTATCCAGCACCCGAGCTTCACGGCATCATTCACATCAGGCGCGCACGCATTGCGCAAAACTCAAAGGTAAATTTGGGAGGGGGTATGAGTACATCCGCAGCCCACAAGCAGGGGCCGGAATCCGTCGACGTTGTGGTCGTTGGCGCCGGCTTTGCTGGGCTCTATCAAGTGCATCGGCTCAATCAGGCGGGTTACAAGGTGCGCGCCTTCGAGAAAGGGAGCGACGTTGGAGGCACCTGGTACTGGAATCGCTATCCCGGAGCGCGGTGTGACATCGAGAGCCTGTGCTACTCCTACTCCTTCGACGATGCGCTCCAACGTGAATGGCGCTGGCCCCAGCGCTACGCAGAGCAACCCGACATCCTGCGCTACCTCCAGCATGTGGCAGAGCGATTTGATCTGCGTAAGCACTTCACTTTCGATACTGCCATCCAATCTGCATGGTATGACGAAGGCGCGAAGCGTTGGCGGGTTTGCACCTCTGCAGGAGAGGAAATCTCTGCAGGCTTTCTCATCATGGCGACGGGTTGTCTGTCCAAACCACTGGAACCCGACTTCAAGGGGCTCGAAAATTTCAAAGGCGCCCGCTATCAAACCAGCCGCTGGCCAAGCGAAGGCGTGGATTTTGCCGGCAAACGTGTGGGAATCATCGGCACGGGTTCCAGCTCCATCCAGTCGACGCCGCTCATCGCCCAGCAGGCCGCGCACCTGTTCGTGTTCCAGCGCACGCCGCAATTCGCCATTCCTGCGTGGAACCGGGCCTTGACCGATGACGAGATGCGAACTGCACAGGAAAGCTATACCGAGCTACGGCGGTTGATGCGCCAATCGGAAGTCGGCATCGACTATGAATCTCCCAACATTGGCGCTAAGGAAGCCGACCCGGATTCCCTGCAGAAGCACTTGGAGTTCGCCTGGGCGCGTGGCGGGTACCTGATGCTGGCGGCCTATCCTGATCTGCTGACAGATGTGGAGTCCAACAAGATAGTCAGCGACTGGGTGAAGGAGAAAATTCGCGCACGCATCAAGGATCCGGAAACGGCTCGCAAGCTCATGCCGGAGTATCCGCTGGGCGCAAAACGACTGTGCGTGGATACGCAGTACTTCGAGACCTTCAATCGTGACAACGTCACACTGGTGGACCTGCGCGAATCGGGAATCGACGGCTTCACGGCGCAGGGGCTAAGCCTGCAGAACGGCACGGAGTACGCATTGGACGCCGTGATCTTCGCGACGGGATTCGACGCCATGACTGGCGCCTTGCTGGCTGTCGACATCCGCGGCAAGGGCGGCCTGACGCTGCGCGAGAAATGGGGAAACGGCACCTTGAACTACCTCGGCGTCACGGTCTCCGGCTTCCCGAATCTTTTCATGATTACAGGTCCGGGCAGTCCTTCGGTGCTCTACAACATGACCGCCAGCATCGAGCAGAACGTCGACTTTGTGACGGACACCTTGAACCACCTTCGGGCCAACGCCTATACCAGTATCGAGGCGCAACCACGCGAAGAGCTGGCGTGGACGAAATACGTGGACTGGGTATCCAAGCAGACCATCTATACCAAGGTGAAAAGCTGGTACACCGGCGAAAACATCGATGGCAAGCCGGCAGGCTTCATGCCCTATGCCGGCGGTGGGTTGACCTACTTTGAGTTTGTGCGACAGGCCGTAGACAATGACTATCGAGGGTTTGCGCGCTCAGCCTGAAGGAAGCAGGCCCACTGTTCAGGCAGTGGGCACCTGCACGTACTCGTCTTTCACCTTCACGTAGTTACGAGCGCTGTAATGCAGCTGCTCTACTTGCTCGGGCGTCAGTTCCCGAAGCTGGCGCGCTGGGTTTCCTGCCCACAGCGTCCTTGAGGGCAGGCGTTTCCCGGGCGTGACCAGCGCGCCCGCCGCCACCATCACCTCGTCTTCGATGACGACACCATCGAGTACCGTAGCGCCCATGCCGATGAGGCAGGCGTTACCAATGGTGCAGGCGTGGAGAATGGCGCCGTGCCCGATGGTGACCGCTTCACCGATGAAAAGGCCGCGCCCACCCGGCGAGTAAGGTCCGTCGTGGGTTACGTGGAGCACGGCGCCGTCCTGCACACTCGTGCGCGCGCCGATTCGGATGGGTGAGACGTCCCCGCGCACCACCGCGCAGGGCCATACCGAGCAATCTTCACCCAGCACTACATCGCCGATGACGACGGCGGCCTCATCGATGAAGACCCCGTCAGAAATTTTTGGCCATCGGCCACGATAAGGACGTAAGGACATTGCCAGACTCTCGTTGAAACCATGCGGGGGCATCTTAGCAGGCGATGCGATTTGGCCCCATTAATCAACCGCAGTGGTGGATCTCTCCATTGGCTGTAGTCGCCAGGGGCATCGCCTCGCCCTTAGAGCATGAGACCACCCGGGTTTCTTCTGGCTCACGAACAGCCCGCGACAATTTGTCGCATTTACGCCAGCAGACGCTGTTCCTAATATCCTCGCACGATACACCTGCGCGATTGCGGCACTTGAGGAGATCTCCATGCGATGCAAGAAAATTTCGATTCTGGTCGGCCTGGTTTCGACCCTAATGATGACCACTACGGGCGCACTCGCGCACACCACGGTGCGCGATCAGATGACGGAGGGTAAGTCCGGTGACACAGCTCTCAAGATCGGTCATGGCTGCACCACTGCAGGTGGAGTAAAGCGGGGCGTCATCGCACAGAGCGTCACTTGGGCCAATGTGAACCCAGTGATCACTGCTTCCGATAGCAGCACCATCAGCGCGCTCTCGGAAGTCATTACCCAAGGGAGCCTACTGGGGCTCATCAAGCCCATCCAGAGCCGGGACATCTTTGCGCGGCAGGGCGTGAAGGTGAATGCCAACAGCAACGTCATCGCTTTTCATGGTCGGGATGGCGCGCTTCCGCCCACCTTCGTCGGGCGTGTGCCGGTGCAGGTCAGCGCGGTCAATTTCGAGCCGACTTCCTGCGCTAAAAAATTGCTGGTCAAGGTGGCGATTGCGGATATCTGCGTGGCCACCGCGCCAACCCTGTTCGAAGGTAAAGTGAATCTGTGGATACCCAGCAACGGGTCCAGCTACGCCACGATCGGTGCCAGCCGGAATATCGACGGCGTCGGTGCTCCAGCTACCCTCACGATCAACCGGGATCTTGTGGCGAATCCATTGGATCAGGCGTGTGGGGCTGGTATCGATGTCACGGTGACGCCGACGGCGGCCGAGGTCGACGCCAATTTGCCGATTCCACTCTTTTGGCGCTAGGCAAACCTGCGCGTTATCTTGCGTGAGGGTGCGGCGCCAGCGATCCGCCACAGGCGCCGCCTTCCATCACCCAGAGGTGCGGCAATCCCAGTGAGGCCAGCCAGCTGGGGCCTTCGGACTCTTTCAGCATGGCAATGGTGGAGGCGCTCCCTGCCACCAGACAAAACTCCGCCGCCACGGTCACCGAGCTGAGATGTCGGACAGGCCAGCCGGTGCGGGGATTCAGAATATGGCCGTAGCGCACCCCATTCACCACGAAGCACCGAGCATAATCCCCACTGGTGGTCATTCCGCCGCGATACACCTCAAGAGTTTGCAGAAGTGTCTCGGGCTTTTCAGGATGCTGGATTCCAATCCGCCAAGGGGCCCCATCGCCACGGGCTCCGATCACACTGATATCACCACCAAGATTGACCAACCCTTGAGCCGCGCCCGCCTCGCGGCAAAGCGTGCTCACCCGATCGGCTGCGTATTCCTTCACGATCCCGCCGAAGTCGATTTCCATGTCCGGAATATCAAATTTGAGCAGCGGGCGTTCCCAGCGAAGCTTTTCCCAGCCGGTCATTTCAAGCAGGGGGCGTAACTGTTGGGCGGTCGGCGGCTCGGGTGCCGCGTCTTTCGAGAACCGCCATGCACGGCGCAAAACGCCTGAGGTGATATCGAATAACCCGCTGCTCTCACGATGACAGGTCGCGGCGTAATCGAGCAGGCTCGCTGTTTCAGGATCGACCTCGACATGCCCACCGCGCGCGGCCACCCGGTTGATTTCCGAAAGAACGCTCGCGGATCGGTAACGCGAGTAACGCGCCTCAAGGCGTTCTACTTCGGCCTGCGCGAGGATCGCGATTTCTTTGCTTCGGCTTCTCGGGAGTCCTTCGAGCAAAAGCTCACAGGGAGATCCCATGGCGCGGAAGCGGTGAGGCGTGGGTGATTCTCGCGTGGTGTTCATTTTGCGAGTCTGTGACTCCTGCGAGCATGGAGAAACACGGTAAGCGACGATGCTATTTCAGAAATGATGCTGCCAGCTTGCATAGAGCGTTCCCGTTCGGTCGAGCTGGTAGCCATTGACGTGGGTGGTGATGGGTTGCAGCCACTCCACGTTAAGCTGGTTACCCCGCAGGGATCCGCGGCGAGGCGAGGCGGATAATCCAAAGCCGAGGTCGAGATGACGTCCGCCGTAATTGAGATCGTTGTCCGGCGGACTCGAGGTGGGATGGGGGCCTCGGTAGGCGCCACGAATAGCGCCCTGTCGGGTGTGCTGAACGCGGAGGGACCCGGATAGCCATTCCAGCAGCGGCCGAGAAGCCCAGGCAGTCGCCTGAAACAGGTTGCCAAGCGCGTAGCCAGCGTCGTTCGCATCCTCCAGCCGAACGGTCCCAGCCATCTGTGCACCGAAAGACCACTGCTGCCAGCGCAGTGTGTAGGTGAGGCTTGGCAGGGCATCCCAGGTCCCGCTGCCTGTCTGCATTCCGTAGTCGACGTAGCCAACATCCTGTTGGTGGTTACGTCGGTATTGCTCGCCGCTTTCGCCAGTGGGAATACTGAAACCCAGTGCCGCATGTACCGATTGCCGCGGACTGTGCCACAGGTTGAACAACGCGTAGGCACCCGTATCACCCCAACTGCCGGTGGCGTGACGCCGGTGTGAGGAATGAATGTCGGGCTGTGCGCCCGGCAGGGTCCGCATTCGCATGGTCATGTCCATGTACTGTGGCATCAGCATCAGGCTGACGCGATCTGTCACGGCGTACATGATGTCCAGCATGTGCATGTACATGTTCATGCGGGTGGGAACATTGATGCAGCGACGGGCAGTACAGGCGCGATTCCGCAGGGTGACATCCGAGACCTCATCACTGCCGCGCAGAAATTTATCTCCCTGACGCCCGTAGCCAAAGCGATAGCCGAGCATGAACTCGCCCGCCTCGTGCAGCATGTGCCCCGCGATGACGCCGGCTGGCACTGCTGCATGCAGCTCCGTATGCGAGGGCGCGTGATG
>JBIKOF010000111.1:0-6119 GCA_044358205.1 Gammaproteobacteria bacterium
GTCGGCGCCGGTTCCAGCGGCGCCTCACCAACCGCGGGCGGCAGGAGGCCGTCGCTGATCAGGGTCTCATCCTCGGGCTCGATAGCCGCTGGGGAATCGGGAAATTCATAAACCGGCATGGGCGCCATGTCCCTTGCCACCACGGGCGAGGGCCGCGGCCGATCCTGATCGAGGAATGCTGGAATGATGAGCACGGCAAGGCTCACCAGCACTGCGGCACCGATCAGGCGTTGTCGGAGCTGTGGATCCATCAGTCCTCTTTCACGGGAGTCGCAGCGGAGGCTTTCTGATGAATGTCAAACCAACTCATCGCTTCACCCACCGTGATGAATGATCCCACCACCAGCACCCGTTCCCCTGGCACCGCATCACCCGCCACCGCCTCCAGTGCGGCGGACACGGCGCCATAGACCTCAACCTTGCCAGACAGCCCTAGCCCCGCATGGATCTCGCGCAATTCTTCTGCCGTGCCCCCGTGTCGCGCATCCAAGGTCGCGAAGTACCAGCAGTCAACGCATTCCGCCAAGCGCGTCATGACGGTATGTCTGTCCTTGGTGGTCAGCATGCCAAGCACGACGTGGGTGCGCGGCACCGCGGGCAGCGCGTTGAGGGTGTCGACGAATGAACCGACGGCCTGCACATTGTGGGCGACATCGAGGATCCATTCGACGTCTGCGCGGTTACTGCGCTGGAAACGCCCGAAGAGTTCAGTCGTGGCGAGCGCCAGGCGGATGGTTTCCGGGGCGACCGGATGGCGGTTCGCCAGGCAGGACACCGCCTTGAGGACGCCGGATGCATTGCGCAGCTGATAGGCTCCGCTGAGGCCCGGCTTAGGCAGGGATTCGAGCACCTCTTCGCCGGACCACCACGTCCAGTGCGTGCCATGGTCCGCAAAGTGGAAGGATTGACCCAGCAGCGAGAGGTGCGCACCGATCGTGTGGGCGGTCTCGACGAGGCTCTGGGGCGCACAGGGGTCGGAGCACACAGCGGGCCGGTTGGCGCGCATGATTCCAGCCTTTTCCCGTGCGATTTGTTCTCTTGTGCCGCCCAGAAATTCGACGTGATCGATGTCCAGAGTGGCGATCACGGCCACATCCGGGTCGACGACGTTTACCGCATCCAACCGCCCCCCCATACCGACTTCGAGGATGGCGATATCGGGTCGAGCGGCTTCGAAGACGTGCAGCGCAGCCAGGGTCCCATACTCGAACACGGTCAGGGGAACGCCTTCGCGTGCTGCCTCCACCGCTGCGAACGCCGCACAGATTCGCGCGTCATCCACCGGCACGTTCTGGAGCCGGATGCGCTCGTTGTAGCGCACGAGATGAGGGGAAGTATAGGTCGCGACCTGGTAGCCCGCAGCGCGGAAGATGCGCTCGAGCATGGCTACCGTTGAACCCTTGCCGTTGGTTCCGGCAACCGTAATGACGGTATGGTCCGGACTCAGGACGCCAAGGCGTGAGGCCACTGCACGGCAGCGCTCCAGACCCAGCTCGATGTCGCGCCCGTGCAGCGTTTCCTGCCAGGCCAGCCAGGCCTGCAGAGATCCGGCCTCGACCCCTTCGGGAGCCGTGCGGGGCGCGTTGGGCGACTTGTCCTGCAAGCGTGGTCAGGCCGGGGCCGAGACGATCGCTGGCACGCGCATCAGGATGGCCAGAAGATTGCCCAGACGCTGTCGCAGTTCACGCCGATCACAGATGAAATCGATCGCACCGTGTTCGAGCAAGAATTCACTCCGTTGAAATCCCTCGGGAAGTACCTGCCGAACCGTTTGTTCGATCACCCGAGGCCCGGCGAAACCGATGAGGGCATTGGGTTCTGCGACGTTCACATCCCCAAGCATGGCGATACTCGCTGACACCCCGCCCATCGTGGGATCGGTCAACACCGACACATACGGAAGGCCTGCCGCCCGCAGTTCCGCGACAGCCGCGCTGGTCTTGGCCATCTGCATCAGCGAGACCAGCGCCTCCTGCATGCGTGCCCCGCCACTCGCATTGAAGCAGACCAAGGGCGCGCGATCTTCCAATGCCCGCCGGGCGCCACGCACGAAGCGCTCGCCCACCACCGATCCCATCGAGCCCCCCATGAAATTGAATTCGAAGGCCGCGGCAACCACAGGCTGGCCCAGCAAAGTGCCACGCTGAACGACGAGCGCATCGATTTCGCCCGTTTCCTTCTGGGCCGCAACCAATCGATCCTTGTAGCGGCGCGAATCCTTGAAACGCAGGAAGTCGACCGGGTTCACGTTCTGCCCGATCTCGATGCCGGTCTGCGGATCGAGAAATTGCTGAAGGCGTTTCCGTGCAGACACGCGCAGGTGGTGACCGCACTTAACGCAAACGTCGAGATTGCGTTCGAGTTCTGCCCGGTAGAGCACCGCCTTGCAGCTCGGGCAGCTGGACCAAAGACCTTCGGGGATGGATTTGCGGCCTGCGCCCTCAATGCGAATGCGCGACGGCAACAGCTTTTTGAACCAGTTCATGCGCTGAAATCCCTCGCTCAGGCGGCCCGCCGCGCATCCATGGCACGGCGCATATCAGCAGCGAATGCTTCGAGACGCTGCACGATTCCAGCGCGGTCGCTACCAAGCTCCTCAATGATCTCGACCAGCACGCTGCCGACGATCACCGCGTCGGCGAAGCCCGCAAGCCCTGCGGCGGAGTCGGGTGTGCGGACACCGAAACCGACGCCGACTGGGAGCCGGGTCTGACCTTTGAGGGTGGTGACGAAGCGCTCGACTTCGCCGGCGTCTGAGCTCTTGCCGCCGGTTACCCCTTTGACCGACACGTAGTACACGAAGCCCGAGGCTTGGGCACAGATGGCGCGGACCCGCTCCTGGCCTGAGGTGGGTGCGAGCAGGTAAATCTGTTCCAGCCCGTGCCGGTTGAGTTCGGCGTGGTAGTCGCCCGATTCCTCGGGCGGCAAGTCCACGGTGAGCACGCCGTCTACCCCAGCGGCTGCGGCGCGACTCGCGAACGCGGCATAGCCCATGCATTCGATAGGATTGAGATAGCCCATCAGAACCACCGGGGTGTGCGCGTCCTCGGCGCGGAATGCGCGGACCAGTTCCAACACGCCCCCCAGACTCATCCCCGCCGCGAGCGCGCGTTCACTTGCGCGCTGAATCGTCGGACCGTCCGCCATGGGATCGGAGAAGGGCACTCCCAGCTCAAGGAGATCGGCCCCCCCACGCACGAGCGCGTGCATGGCCTCAAGGCTGGTTTGCGGGTCCGGATCGCCGGCCGTGATGAAGGTGACAAGACCGGCACGATGCGCGGCTGACAGTTCGGAGAAACGTTGCGAGATCCGGTTGGTCACGAGCAGGCTCCGCGAAGGGCGAAAAGGTTTAAAGGGTTATGCCATCGATGCGGGCGATGGTTGGAATGTCCTTGTCGCCGCGACCCGAGAGATTGATCACGAGAACCTGATCACGCCCCATGGTCGGCGCCAGTTTCTCGGCGTAAGCAAGCGCATGACTGGACTCGAGCGCCGGGATGATGCCTTCCATGCGCGTCACGGAGCGCATCGCAGCCAAGGCCTCGGCATCTGTCACCGACACATATTTGGCGCGACCCACATCTTTCAGCCACGCGTGTTCCGGGCCCACGCCGGGATAGTCGAGCCCCGCCGACACCGAATGAGTTTCGATGATCTGGCCATTCAAATCCTGCATGAGATAGGTGCGATTTCCATGCAGCACACCGGGCCGACCGGCGCTCAGCGGGGCGGAATGGCGTCCCGTTTCAACGCCATCGCCACCGGCTTCGACCCCGATCAATTCGACGGCGTCGTCTTCAAGGAACGGATGGAAAATGCCCATGGCGTTTGAACCACCGCCCACACAGGCCAGCACGACGTCGGGCAGGCGACCCGTCTGGGCAAGACTCTGAGCGCGCGTCTCGCGCCCGATGATGGCCTGAAAATCGCGCACGATCATCGGATAGGGATGGGGGCCGGCCACGGTGCCGATGATGTAGAAGGTATCGTCGACGTTGGAGACCCAATCGCGCAGCGCTTCATTGAGCGCATCCTTGAGCGTGCGCGACCCGGATGTCACCGGCACCACTTCAGCGCCGAGCAATTTCATGCGGAATACGTTCACGGACTGGCGCTGAATGTCTTCCGCACCCATATAGACGCGACAGGTCATGCCAAGACGTGCGGCAACCGTTGCGCTGGCCACGCCGTGCTGTCCCGCGCCGGTTTCGGCAATGACACGGTTCTTGCCCATCCGACGGGCGAGCAGCGCCTGACCAACGGTGTTGTTCACCTTGTGGGCGCCGGTGTGATTGAGATCTTCGCGCTTGAGGAAGATGCGCGCACCGCCAAGCGCATTGGACCAGCGCTCGGCGTAGTAGAGGGGCGATGGACGCCCGACGTAGTACTTGAGGTCGTGTTCGAGTTCGGCAAGAAACTCGGGGTCGACCGAGTAGCGTCGATAGGCCGCCTCGAGTTCTGCGAGCGGTCCCATCAGGGTTTCGGCTACGAATTTTCCGCCGTAGGGACCGAAGTGGCCACGCGCGTCTGGCAGATTGGCGAAGCTCCCCGGCAGGGGCGCGATTTCAGGCTTGGCGTTCACTCTGGCTTACCTCGGCGATGAACTCGCGAATTTTCGCGATGTCCTTGATTCCCTTGGATGATTCTACGCCCCCGCTCACATCGACGGCATACGGGGACACCTGTTGGATCGCCTGCGCGACATTGGCGGCATCTAGCCCACCCGCAAGCACCAGAGGATAGGTCCGCGCGCCGGCGATCAAGTTCCAATCGAAACGGTGGCCTGTGCCACCCGCCAGCGTGGGATGCCACGCATCCACCAGCAGGGCGCGGGCGCCGGCATACTGACCGGCGATGGCCTCGAAATCCAGTCCCGCTCGGACCTGAATTGCCTTGATCCAAGGCCGCGGGCTAAGGGCACAGGTGGCCGGCGATTCCTGCCCGTGAAACTGGACCAGATCCACCTTCGCAACCGCCACGGCGTCATTCACGGCGGCAGGCTCCAGATCGACGAATAAGCCAACCGAGGCCACGAACGGAGGCAGACGATCGATGATCTCAGCCGCCGCAGCCGGCGGAATGTAACGCGGGCTGGCCGGATGAAATACGAATCCCAGCGCATCCGCACCGGCGGCGACCGCCGCGAGGGCGTCTTCCAGCCGGGTAATCCCGCAAATCTTCACCCGCGTTCGCCGCATCCCGGCATTATCCCATCGACGCTGCGCTGCGGTACAGGTGATTTTCCACCGGCAAGAGCCCCGCTGCGCAGTCTTCCACCGGTAACCCAAACTCTTCCGGGTATTCGACACCCACCAGATAAAGCCCATCCGGCGGCGCGGTCATGCCCGCCAGCCTGCGGTTCCGGGCGGCGAGCACCTCCGCGATCCAGCACTCCGGCCGCTCGCCACGGCCGACTTCCAGCAAAGCACCGACGATGTTCCGCACCATATGGTGCAGGAAGGCATTGGCCTGCAGCGTGAAGGCCACACAGGTGCCGCTCCGCGAGATGTCCAGATGCCGCAGCGTCCGGACCGGGTTCTTGGCCTGACAGCCCGCAGCGCGGAAACTTGAGAAGTCGTGCTCCCCAAGGAGGGCTTCAGCGGCGCGCGCCATGGCCGGGACGTCGAGAGGGCGAAATTCCCAACTCATGCGGCCCTGCCAGAGCGCCGGGCGCGAAGGCTGGTTGGCGAGAAGGTAACGATAGCGTCGAGCGGTCGCGGAGAAGCGTGCGTTGAAATGCGCCGGCACCGCCTGCGCCCATCGGACAGCCACGGCAGGCGGCAGATTTGCATTGGTGCCCAGCACCCAGGCCCGTGCACTGCGCACGGCGTCAGACTCGAAATGCACCACCTGAGCCGCGGCATGCACGCCGGCGTCGGTGCGCCCAGCGCACCACACCGCGACCGGGTGGTCGGCAACGCGCGAGAGTGCGGCCTCCAGTGCGGCCTGTACGCTGGGGGAATGGCGCTGGATCTGCCAACCGCTGTAGGCGGAACCGTCGTACTCGACGCCGAGCGCAATTTTCACGGCGAAGTTCGACGCTGGACTGACCGGGCGGAAGGCAGGACTCAGCCCTGGGGTGGAAGCAGACGGCGCGCTTCTTCCTGTTGGACGGCGTT
>JBIKOF010000112.1:0-6117 GCA_044358205.1 Gammaproteobacteria bacterium
CGCTGAAACCGTTTTCCGTGCTCTGCTCGAAGAGCCCAGCCAGGAATCGGTGCTGCCAATCATGCAGACACGCGCCGAGCTGTACGAATATCTCAATTATCATGCGTTTGAATCCAAGCTCGACGAACTGTTCGCCGGTTCGCAGGGCAAGAACGCGCAGGCCTAAGAAGACAGACATCAGAGGAGGGGACGACATGGCCGAGGGCAAGAAACTGGAAGGAGCGGGTCTGCGTGGACAGATCGCGGGACAAACCGCGTTGTGCACGGTAGGGAAGAGCAACGCGGGGCTGACCTATCGCGGGTATGGCATCGAGACCTTGGCCGAGCACGCCAAATTCGAGGAAGTGGCCTACCTGCTGCAATATGGCAAGCTGCCCAACACCCGCGAGCTGGCAGACTATGTGGCGCGGCTCAAGGGCCTGCGGGCGCTACCTGCTCCGCTTAAAGCAGTCCTCGAGCAGATCCCCGCCAATGCCCATCCTATGGATGTCATGCGCACGGGCTGCTCGATGCTTGGAAATCTTGAGACCGAGCAGAGCTTTGCCGAGCAAAACTCGCAAATCGAGCGCATGGTCTCAGTGCTGCCTTCTATCCTGCTTTACTGGTATCGCTACAGCCACGACGGTGTTCGGATCGAGACCGTGACCGATGACGATTCTGTTGGGGGACATTTCCTGCACCTGCTGCACGGACGTAAGCCGAGCGAACTTCACACTCAGGTGATGAACGTATCGCTCATTCTGTACGCAGAACACGAGTTCAATGCCTCCACCTTCACCGCACGAGTCTGCGCGTCCACCTTGTCCGACATCCATTCCTGCGTGGTTGCGGCGATCGGCTCACTGCGAGGACCGCTGCATGGCGGGGCTAACGAGGCTGCGATGGAATTACTGGAGAAATTCAGCAGTCCCGATGAAGCCGAACGTGAATTGATGGGGATGCTGGCGCGCAAGGACAAGATCATGGGCTTTGGCCATGCTATCTACTCCACCAGCGACCCGCGCAATGCCGTTATCCGCAAATGGTCCGAGCGGCTCGCATCTGACGTGGGCGACAAGGTGCTCTTCCCCGTTTCCGTGCGCGTCGATGAAGTGATGTGGCGTGAGAAAAAACTTTTCCCGAATGCCGACTTCTATCATGCCTCGGCCTATCATTTCATGGGCATCCCGACGAAGCTGTTCACGCCAATTTTTGTGTGCTCACGCGTCACCGGCTGGACGGCTCACGTCATGGAGCAGCGGGCGAACAACCGGATCATTCGTCCGAGTGCAGAGTACACCGGTCCCGACTCGGCGGACTGGGTACCAATCGAAAAACGGGCTTGAGGCAGCGGACCGCCCCGGTCACGGGGCGGTCAGTCGGTGGGGATAGACGGAGTGAAGGAGGGGACGCCCCTTCTGCGAGGAGAGCATCGATGGGACTGAAGCATATCGAGCACTATTTCGTTTACGCCAGCGACCTCGAAAAGTCGCGCAGCTTCTATGAAGGCGTTCTGGGCTTCGAGGTCGGTTACCGACCGCCCTTCGATTTTCAGGGCTATTGGCTCTATCTAGGTGGCAGCCCGTGCGTCCATCTGGGTACCGCCGGCTCGGGAAGTGTGGCTCACTACCTGGGTGATCACGAAAGCGCGTCGCGCGAGAACACCGGGGCGCTGGATCATGTGGCCTTTCGCGGTGAGGGTTTCGAAACCTACCGCGCGCACCTCGACGCCTGTGGCGTTCAATACCGTCACCGCGAGGTGCCGGATATGAAACTCCAGCAGTTATTCGTGAAGGACCCCGATGGGCTTACGCTCGAGTTCAACTTTTTTTCGTAAGGGCGATCACCCCGGCAGCGCCGAGCCCCTGAAACAGGGCAATGACCAGAACTCCGGGCTCTATGGTGCCGGTCAAATCCTTCAGCCAGCCTATCGCATAAGGGCCCACAAAGCCGGAGAGATTACCCACTGAATTGATGATGGCAATACCTGCCGCAGCAGCGCTGCCGCCGACCAGGGCGGTCGCAATACTCCAGGTAAGCGGAATTGCGGTGAGAACCCCGCAAGTGCCGAGGGTCAGCGCCGCGATTGCCCAGACGGGGTGATCGGCCAGGCATACACTTCCCACCAACCCGGTCGCCCCCAGCAGGGCCGGGATCACCATATGCCAGCGCCGTTCATTCCGAAGATCCGCACTGCGGGCAACCAGCACCATCACAACTCCTGCGGCGCCGAACGGAATCGCACTAATCAAGCCGATTTCCACCAGATCCGTATAGCCGAGATCTTTCACCATGGTCGGCAACCAGAAATTGAGTCCGTAGAGGCCAAGCACAAAAGAAAAATACACGAGGGCCAGCCCCCATACGGCGGGCGTTCTGAATCCAGCCAGCAACCCGTGATGAGGAACAGAGCTTTGTTCGGCCGCGACCGCCTGCGTTACGAACGTCCGCTCAGCCGGGGTGAGCCAGCGGGCGTGCGCAGGTGTGTCATCCAGCACAATGAGCGCGAGCAGACCCATCGCGACGGAAGGAAGGCCCTCCATGATAAACAGCCACTGCCATCCATCCATTGCCGCGCGTCCGTGAAAGTGCGCCATGATGGCCCCTGACAGCGGGGCACCCACCACGGAAGACACCGCGACCGCGGTGGCGAAGAGGGCGGTGACACGTCCACGCAGCGCGGCGGGGAACCAGTAGGTGAGGTAAAGGATGACCCCGGGGAAGAATCCCGCTTCGGCAACGCCAAGCAGAAAGCGCAGGATGTAGAAGCTTCGCGCGTCTTCCACCAGCGACATGGCGGTTGAAATGAGCCCCCAGAGAATCATGATTCGCGCCAGACAGCGCCGCGCGCCAATACGGTGAAGAAGCAGGTTGCTGGGAACCTCAAACAGAAAGTACCCAATGAAAAAGATCCCGGCGCCCAGTCCATAGACCGTTTCACTGAACGCGAGATCCTGAGCCATCTGGAGCTTCGCAAATCCCACGTTCACGCGATCGAGATAGGCACAGAGGTAGCCGAGAAACAGGAAAGGCACGAGCCGCCAAACGATTCTGCGGTACAGGGCCGTGCCGTCTATGGTGGGATCAGCGGCGGGGTTAACGTCGGCGAGCTTGGCCATGCGTGATGTCCTGTCAGGGGGCGGCAGAATAACGCGAAGGGGGTCGGGAATGCGCACGCGATACTGCGGTGAGGAGGGGACAGATGACTAAAACGACTGGCGATGCCGCGCGAGGACTCACCCGGCAGCTCATTGGGCAGGCCCTCGCGTTGCGCTGGCCGTCAATGCCCGAACCGGTGCAGGAGTTGGCCCGACAATGCCTGCTCGATTGGGTGGCCGTGACGCTTGCGGGTGCCCATGAGCCCTTGGTGGACATCGTTTTCGAAGCCACCCGCGCCGAAGCCGGCGCGGGTCGGTCAACGATACTCGGACGGGTGCTGCGCCTGGCGCCCACGCAGGCCGCTTTTGTAAACGGCACTGCGTCGCATGCGCTCGATTACGATGATGTGAATTACGCGATGTCAGGTCATCCCTCGGTGCCGCTTTTCCCAGCCTTGTTCGCGCTGGCAGAGGCGATGGACGCGGGCGGAGACGCGGTGCTCGGGGCTTTTATCGCCGGATATGAATTTGAGTGTCGCGTAGGCGCGTCACTCGCACCGAGCCACTACGCGCGCGGATTCCATGCGACGGCAACCATTGGCGCCCTGGGCGCTGCCGTGGCCTGCGCACATCTGCGGGGACTGAACGCAGACCAGACGGCGCATGCCGTGGGTATCGCCGCCACTCAGGCCGCAGGTTTGAAAAGTCTTTTCGGCACTGACTGCAAACCGCTGCACGCCGGCAACGCCGCACGCTGCGGGCTGCTTGCCAGCGATCTGGCTGCGCGCGGGTTTACGGCGCGCGACGACATTCTTGAATGCGCGCAAGGCTTTGCCGCAACCCATGCGGAAGCGATTGATGTAGAGGCTGCCAACAGGACACCCCCTGGAGGCTTTCACGTGCTGGCCAATCTCTTCAAATACCACGCGTCCTGTTACGAAACCCATGCAACCATCGAGGCCTGTCGCAAACTGAGAGGCCAAATCCCCGGCAACGCGGCCGACATTGAGGGTGTGCAAGTGCACGTGAATCCTTACTGCGACCGCATCTGCAACCTGCAGGAACCCGTCGACGGGCTGCAAGCCAAGTTCAGTCTGCGCCAGATGGCGGCATTTGCATTACAGGGGCTCGATACCGCAGATGCGCGGGTGTTCAGCCCCGAGACCCTCCAATCGACGGCAAGCCGCGCCTGGCACAAGCGTATCGAAATCGTTCTGGACGCGGCGATACCGCCGTCGCAAGCCCGGGTTCGGGTGCTCACGTGTGGGGGGCGGCACGAGGAAGCCTTTCATGATGCGGCGAAGCCCGAAGAGGATCTTTTCGCACAGCGCCGGCGGCTCGGCAGCAAGATGGCAGGCTTGCTTGCGCTGCGGATGGATGCTGTGCGCTTGAAGGAGTTACAGGACGCATGTCTCTCTGTGGACCGACTTGGCGGTTTTGCAGGTCTCATGCAGATCATCAAGGAGACGGCTTGAAGACCCCGGGATCATCGCCGGGCTGAATTTATAAGTGCGCATAATGTTTATTATGTTAAATAACAAATCACATAGCGCCGCACTGAGGCAATTCAGAAATACCGGTTCAGCTGAAGCTGCACATAGTCGTCGTGCGCGATGAACCCGATGGGATTTGGGGGCGCGGCGGACCAGAACACCCGCGTTTCCAGTTCCAGCGTCCAGTGCTCGCCGAAGCGCCGGCTTGCCTCAAGATTCAGGAAACGGCCCTCGCCATGCAGGTCGGCGACGAGTCCAACGAGAACCCGGGTGTCTGAAAAATCGTTCAGCGCCAGCCGGCTCCCCACGAAAAGGTCGTGGTTGAACGGGGTGAGCGTCGCCCTGCCCCGACCATCTGTGTGGTACTCGGCAAGCCATCCAATGTCCCACGGTGAGCCCAGAGCGCCAATCCACGTGTATTCGAAACCTCCGACCATCGCAGCGAAGTTTTCCTGCTGGCCAGTCCGATAGAGGGACTCGAGCTTAAACATCCAGGATTCCCAGGCATAGCTGGCTTCAAGGCTGCTCTGGTCTATTTGGGCATAGTGCGGGGCCAGGATGAGTGAGCCCTGCGCGCCGTTTGATTGGACGCGGAATTCCGGTTCCCGTGTGGTGCCGTGAAAGTGCGCCAGTCCGAAGTCCAGCCCCCCGACGGTAAGGCTGTAACGAAGTGCGAAATCGACGTGAGTGTCCTCCGCAGCGGATTCCCAGGTTGCGCTGCTGGTGTCGACGCGGGGTTCTGTGCGCAGACGGCCGGATTTTCCGGGGAAAGTACGTGCTCTGGCACCGGGCAAGATGAAGGCCTCCACCGTGCCCCAATCCTCGGCGAGCGCCGCTTTGAGCATGGGTTGGCCGAGCTTGTCCTCGGTGTCGATATTTTCGACCAGGTCGGTCTGATTGATGATGTCTACCAGATGATTCGATTCCGTAACACCCCAGAATTCGCGGCCAATGCCCACTCGAAACTCCCACGCCCCCTCGGTGTATTGGTAATGCAGTTCACGAATATCGCCATGGGTCCGACGAGAATCACCCTGATCGAGTCGCAGGAAGGGCGTGAACACCACGGTGTGCGCCGCATCTGGCGAGCTCCAGGCAATTTCTGGCTGGGCCGAGAACGAGCCATTGGCTCCATGCTGGCCTGGGTAAGCTGCATGCTCCAGAAATAGGCGCGATTCCGCGGCTAAGGATCCGCGAAATTCCAACTCGCCGGCGTGAGCGTGAGCGATGAGCGTTGAAGTTGCGACGAGCCACGCCAGCGCTTTGGGGTGGGCGGGCCACCTTCTTGCGCACATGGCTCGGGTCACTTGAGGTTCTTGAGGGTCCGTTCTGCGTCTTTTCGGCCCCGGAAATCCTGCGTGCCTTCCAGTGCGCGAGACAGCGCAGCCTTTGCTTCCACCCCGTTACCACTCGCGGCGAGTGCCATCCCCAAGTGGTATTGCACCATCGGAGTGTCGGACATCTGGGCAGCGGCATCGCGCAAGGTTTCCACTGCTGTGTTGATTTCGCCGCTGCGGTACATCACCCAGCCTAGCGTGTCCTGGTAG
>JBIKOF010000113.1:0-6076 GCA_044358205.1 Gammaproteobacteria bacterium
GATCTCGGCATCCGTCATCATTTGCTGCCCGTTCTGATCGAACGGGAGGTACTCGGCCTGATCTGTGGCCTCGTTGTAGATCATCATCTGGTAGGCCTGCCACGGCGTAAATCCGAGCAACTGCGCCATCAGGTAGGTTGAGTCGGAGTGCACCAGGCTGCGCGCTCCGATGATGGCGTTGCCGCCCGTCAGGCCGCTGAGGCTATCGCCGGTGGCGGCCACCCGGCATCCCACGGCCTGAGCCTGATTCAGGTTGCTGGTGCGGCAGATCTGCTCCACCCCGATGCAATTGCGGATTGGGGGCTCGCCGGAATCCGGCGCGTTGTAGCAAACATCCACGCCAAAGGCCTGCGCCGAAGGTGCTGTGAGCAACGGGACAGTGAGGCAAAACGAAAGTGCGAGAAGCGCGGGCAGGGACAGGCGACGGCGAGAAAGCATGGGCCGGTTTCCTTATGGATGGTTAGGCTACACGCCCACCGCCCAGAGGGTCGCCGGTGAGTCTTTTTATACCCCCAGACCCTAACAAACCACGGTTGTATCCGTCGAGTGAACTGGATCACAAAACGTGGGCGTTGCCACCACGCATGGGCGGCGCAGGAATCGATACCCCAAAAGGTATGGTTGCAGGAAAAGGTGGAGCAGTAAGAATTGCTGCATTGCTCCTTCACGATCTCGTGAATGCGCGTGGCCGGCACACCGAGCGCCATGGCCAGCGCGTTGACGCTGCGCGCCAGCGGCGCCAGATACTCCTCGCGCAGCACCTCACCCGGATGCATCGGGCGCATGCGATTGACGGGCTTGCGCAGCTCATCGCCGGCGCGTGGTTCGCGAACTCGTGTATATGATGGTAATGTACATTGATGATCAATCCCGAGCGGATCACCGGCTTCGATTGGGACGACGGTAACGCCCGCAAGAACGAGAAGCACGGCGTGGCGCAGGCCGAGGCTGAAGAGGTCTTCTTCAACCAGCCCCTGCTGATGCTGGAAGACCAGCGGCACCGCGACCAGGAGGCGCGCTTCCATGCCCTCGGCACAACGCTCGACGGTCGGTTTTTGCACGTCACCTTTACGCTGCGCGGTGACAACACCCTGATCCGGGTAATCTCGGCGCGCGACATGCATCGCAAGGAGAAGAGCGTCTATGAGCAAACCCGCTAAGCCGCCGCTCAGGTTCAGGACCGAGGCGCAGGAGCGTGCGTACTGGGAGGCCGAAGGGCGCGACTCCACCCAGCAGCTCGACTGGGCGAAGGCGCAGCGTGTGGTGCTGCCCAACCTGAAGCCGTCGACGAAAACCATCTCGCTGCGCCTACCGCAGCACCTGCTGGATGCCATCAAGGCGGCGGCCAACGCGCGCGATGTGCCCTACCAGTCGCTAATCAAGGTGTGGCTGCAGGAGAAAGTCGAGGGTTGATGGCTGGGGTTTTAGTCAGACGTTGAAGCGGAAATGCATTACATCGCCGTCCTGCACGACGTATTCCTTGCCTTCAAGGCGCATCTTGCCGGTTTCCTTAGCGCCCTGCTCACCCTTGCAATGGATGAAGTCGTCGTAGGCGATGACTTCGGCACGGATGAAACCTTTTTCGAAGTCTGTATGAATGACACTCGCGGCGCGCGGTGCGGTATCGCCGCGATGAATGGTCCAGGCGCGGACTTCCTTCACGCCGGCAGTGAAGTAGGTCTGTAAGCCCAGCAACGCGTAACCGGCGCGAATCACGCGATTCAGACCTGGCTCTTCGATGCCAAGCTCGGCCAGAAACTGCGCCTGCTCCGCATCGTCCAGCGCCGCGAGCTCGGCCTCGAGTTGTGCGCAGATGACCACGCACTGGGTGCCCTGCTTCGCCGCCAGCGCCTCAACCTGCGCTGTCCAGGCATTACCGCCCAGTTCGCCTTCCTTCACGTTGGCAACGAAAAACACGGGCTTTGCAGTGAGCAGTTGCAGCGGTGCGATGGCGGCAAGTGCTGCCTCATCGAGCGCCTGGCTGCGAATGGGGATGACCTTGTCGAGCTGATCGCGAATGCCTTCGAGCACCGCAACGCGCGCTCTCAGTTCCTTGTCGCCGGACTTGGCTTGCTTGGCCGCGCGGTCGAGTGCGCGGGTGACGGAATCCAGATCTGCCAGCGCCAACTCGGTTTCGATGACTTCGATATCGGCCAGCGGATCGACCCGACCCGCCACGTGCACGATGTTGTCGTCGTCGAAGCACCGCACGACATGCGCGATGGCTTGGGTTTCGCGGATATGAGCGAGGAACTGATTGCCGAGACCTTCGCCCTTCGAGGCACCCGCGACCAGACCTGCAATGTCCACGAATTCCATGGTGGTCGGCAGGATCTGTTTGGGTTTGACGATGGCCGCCAGCGCATCGAGTCTGGGATCGGGCATGGGCACGATACCGACGTTGGGGTCGATGGTGCAGAACGGATAGTTCTCGGCCGCGATGGCCGCTTTGGTGAGCGCGTTGAAAAGCGAGGACTTGCCGACATTCGGCAGGCCCACGATGCCACATTTAAATCCCATGGAAGACCTCTGTTCAGCCGGCGTCGGAGCCGGGCGCGGGCGCCGCGCGGCGGTTCAACTGGTTCATGACGCGATCGAACTGCCCGCCAATCACGGCGGGGAGCACGTCGAGTGCCCGGGTAATGGCCGTATCGATGGCCGCGCGGTCCGTGGCGGGTGGAATGCCCAATACGTAACCGGTGACATCCGCACCCACCCCAGGATGGCCAATGCCCAGCCGTAGGCGGGCGAAGTTGGCCCCGAGTTGGGCCGTGATGTCGCGTAATCCGTTATGGCCTCCATGCCCACCCCCGCGCTTCAGACGCACGATGCCGGGTGCGAGATCGAGTTCGTCATGCGCGACGAGCACAGCCTCGACAGGCACCTTGAAGTAGCTCGCGTAGCTGGCCACCGCGCGACCACTCGCGTTCATGAAGGTCTGCGGTTTCATCAAGGTCAGGGCCTGACCGCCCAGACTCAAATTGGCGAGCTCAGCCTGATAGCGGCGATCATCCTTGAAACGGGCGCCGCAGGCCTCAGCCAGCGCGTCCAGCAGCCAGAAACCCGCGTTGTGACGCGTGCGCTCGTATTGGGCACCCGGATTGCCGAGGCCGACGAGAAGTTGCATGGGGTGTCAGGGGAAGTCCCTGCCCGACGCTGCTGGCGCGGGGCAGGGACTGGGGCCGTCAGCCCTTCTTGGCCTTGCCCTTTGCGGGGGCAGCGGCCGGCGCGGCCTCGGCTTCAACCTTCAGCGCGATCACGGTCACCACCGGCAGCATGGGATCTCCACCACGCACAATGCTGGCTATCCGCACGCCTTCCGGCAGCTTCAGGTCGCCCAGATGGATAACCTGTCCCACGCCGAGGGTGGAGAGATCCACTTCGACGAACTCCGGCAGGTTGCGCGGCAGACACACCACTTCGACGTCGGAGATGTAGTGGTTGATCACCCCACCGCCCTGCTTCACGCCCACACAGGTATCTTCGTGGGTGAAGTGCACCGGCACGCGCAGCGTGATTTCGGCGTTCTCGTCCACGCGCAGGAAATCCATGTGCATGATGAGCTTGCGCACCGGGTGGCGCTGCATGTCCTTCACCACCACCTTCTCTTCGCCCGTCGCGAGCTTGAGCGTGAGGATGTGTGAATAGAAGGCTTCACGCTCGGACTGCAGCATGGTTTTTTCGTGATCGATCTGGAGGTTGGTCGGCTCGATGCCGGTGCCGTAGAGGATCACGGGAATCTTGCCCTCGCGACGCAGGCGGCGGCTCGCACCCTTGCCCTGCGCGGTGCGTGGCTCCGCGACGATTTCGAATGTATTGATCATGTCATTTCTCCTTGTTGCCAATGGGCAGATGACCGGCCAGCCCCGCGACCAGGGTGGCCCTGTCATCCGCCAGTCTGGAAAGGGTGCTTACCCTTTCCGCGGGACCGATTGGTCCCGGGTTCTTCATCCGCCGGCGGTCATCCCCGAACCGGCGTTCGCATCAGTCCATGAACATCGAGCTTAGGGACTGCCCGGTACACATCCGATTGATGCTCTCACCGAGCATGGCCGCCACCGACAGTTGCCGGATACGCGGGCAGGCCTGGGCTTCGGGCGTGAGCGGGATGGTGTCGGTGACTACCAATTCATCGAGCGCCGAGCCTTCGATGTTGGCGATGGCCTTGCCCGACAGCACCGGGTGCGTGCAGTACGCGACCACGGCACGCGCGCCGCGATTCTTGAGTGCCCGCGCCGCCAGCGACAGTGTGCCTGCCGTGTCGACCATATCGTCGACCAGCACGCAGGTGCGGTCTTCGACATCGCCGATGATGTTCATCACTTCGGCCTCATTCGCGCGCGGACGTCGCTTGTCGATGATGGCGAGGTCTGCGTTATCCAGGCGACGGGCGACCGCGCGGGCGCGGACTACGCCCCCCACATCGGGCGACACCACCATGAGATTCGGATACTTCTGCTTCCAGATGTCGCCCAGTAGGACTGGCGAGGCATACACATTGTCCATGGGCATTTCGAAGAAGCCCTGAATCTGATCGGCATGCAGGTCGACCGTGAGCACGCGGTTGGTGCCCACGCTGGCAATCATGTTGGCGACCACCTTGGCGGTAATCGGCACGCGCGCGGAGCGCGGGCGGCGATCTTGTCGGGCATAGCCCAGATAGGGAATGACGGCCGTGATAGATGCCGCGGAAGCGCGGCGCAGCGCGTCAATGAGCACCATCAATTCCATCAGCGTGTCGTTGGTGGGTCGGCAGATCGACTGCAGTACGAACACCTCGCGTGAACGGACGTTCTCCGCGATTTCCACCATGACTTCGCCGTCGCTGAAACGACCGACCGTGGCCTTGCCCAGTGGCACCTGCAGGTGCGCAGCCACGGCACGCGAGAGTGCCGGGTTCGAATTGCCGGCAAAGAGCATCATTGCGGAATGATTGAACGCCATCGGTGCTTCCTCGGCGCCTCCCGCCCCCGCAGGCCGCGCCGGTCTCAGTCTCGTTGCTCAGGTCAGGTGGCTGGGGAGCCAGGATTCGAACCTGGGAATGCCGGGATCAAAACCCGGTGCCTTACCGCTTGGCGACTCCCCAAAAACTTTTGCAGATGATTTACCGGATGCCCGCCGTGCGGGCCAGCCGGTCTAGCAGTGGCGAACGGTTACGCCCAGCCGCCACAAACCATTTCCAGGCCGCGGGCACCTGCTGCCCCACTGCCAGCGCCGCCTCACGCGAAGGGAAGTCTGCATACAGGCAGGCCCCTGTGCCGCTCATGCGCGCATCGGCGAACTTCCCAAGCCAGTCGAGCGCCTCGCCCACGACCGGATAAAGCCGGCGCGTGACGGGCTCGCAATCGTTATGGCAGTCGGCCAGCGGGAAGCTGCGGATTGTGCTGAGGGGCGTATTCCGTGTCAATTGAGGGTCCTTGAACACCGCGGCGGTGGGCACCTGCGCCCCGGGGTGAATAACGAGGTACCACGGCTCCGGCGGTGTGACCGGCGTCAAGGCTTCGCCCACACCTTCGGCCCAGGCGGCGTGGCCACGCACGAAGACCGGAACGTCTGCGCCCAGCGCGAGACCGAGCGCGGCCAGTGCGTCTTCGGACAGTCCCGCACCCCACAGTGCGTTCAGACCCACCAGTACCGTGGCGGCATCTGAGCTGCCGCCCCCCAGCCCGCCTCCCATCGGGATCCGCTTGTGCACCTCGATGTCGGCGCCCACGCCCGCGGGGGCGTGGGGCAACAACAGGCGAGCCGCCCGCACCACCAGATCTGCCTCTGGAGGAACCTCGGGGAGGTCGTTCAGCCGCTCGATGCGACCATCGTCCCGCGGGCGCAGGGTGATGTCGTCCCCAAAATCCAGAAACTGGAACACCGTCTGCAGCAGGTGATACCCATCCGGCCGGCGTCCGACGACATGCAGGAACAGGTTGATCTTGGCGGGTGCGGGCCAGGTGAGGGTGATGGGATCAGGAGACTGGGTGGAAGACATGATGAAGACACCCTCAATGGGGAGACGCGGTCCAGGCCGTGATGACGATGCGCAGTTGCACGTCTTTGCCCAAAAGGAAGAGCCGTCTGGGCA
>JBIKOF010000114.1:0-6053 GCA_044358205.1 Gammaproteobacteria bacterium
TACCGGCAGCCTGACTGCCGTGCAGGATATCTTCGTCACCAACGAAGTCCCCGGCATCGTGTCCACCCTTGCCTTCGAATCGGGTGCACGGGTAGCCGCCGGTGATGTGCTGGTCACACTCGATGCGTCGGTGGATGAAGCCACGCTCGAAGGCATGGTCGCAGACCTCGAACTGGCTCGGGTGCAGCGGGCACGCGCAGAGAAACTCGTTGCGCGCCACACGATCTCGCAATCCGACTACGACGAAATCCTCGCCCGCGAAACCCAGGCCGGCGCAGCCGTGGCTTCGCATCGCGCACTTATCGCCAAGAAAACCATTCGCGCGCCTTTCGCAGGCACTCTGGGGATTCGCCGCATCGATCTCGGGGACTACCTCGCCGCAGGTTCATCCATCGTGCCCTTGCAAACCCTCGATCCGCTGTACCTCGATTCTGCGATTCCCGAGAAGTACATCGCGGCACTCCGCTCCGGCCAGACCGTGCGTGTAAAAGCCCAGGCCTATGGAGCCGAAGTTTTCGAAGGCCGAATCACGGCGGTTGAGCCTGGCGCGGATCCCGCCACCCGAATGGTGCGGGTACGTGCCGAATTGCCGAATGCCGACCACCGCCTGCGTCCCGGCATGTTCGTAGAAGTGGAACTGGTCGAAGAAACCGCCGAGGACGTGCTGGAACTGCCGGATACAGCCATCACTTACAGTCCCTACGGCAACTCCGTATTCATCCTGCTCACCGACAAGGATGGGGGGCTGAGCGTAGAACGTCGTCAAGTGGAAACGCGTGCCCCGCGGGAGGGCCGGGTGGTCGTGGAAAAAGGACTCGCCGAGGGCGATCGCGTTGTTGCCACGGGCCAGAACAAATTGCGTAACGGGGTGAAGGTCATCCTGAGCAAGGACGAACCGCTCGTCCCTGCAACGCCCCGCTGATGCGTCGTTCCTGACGCACCCGTGCAAGTTGCGAGGCAGTTGACGTGACAGGTCCGGCGGCATTCACCGATATCTTCGTCCGCCGGCCCGTGCTCGCGAGTGTTCTGAGCCTGCTCATCCTGATGCTTGGCGTACGCGCCATATTTTCACTCGAGCTGCGCCAGTTCCCTCGCACCGAAAGCGCCATTGTCACCGTAACCACACCCTACCCGGGCGCCAGCAGCGAACTGGTCAAGGGCTTCATCACCACCCCCCTGCAGCAGGCCATCGCGGAAGCCGATGGCATCGATTTCATTTCCTCCAGCAGCCGTCAGGGTCTTTCCACCATCGAAGTGACGATGAAGCTCAACTACCGCGCGCAGGACGCGGTGGCGGAAATCCAAAGCAAGGTCGCCAGCCAGCGCGGGGTACTGCCCCGAGAAGCGGACGATCCGGTGATAGAAGCCAAGGTGGGCGACCCCACCGCGCTGATGTACATCGCCTTCTATAGCGACACCATGACGCCCCAGCAGATTCAGGATTATCTGCTGCGGGTGGTGCGCCCCCAGTTACAGGCCCTGCCCGGTGTCGCGAAGGCGAATATTTTCGGCCGTAACGGGTATGCCATGCGAATCTGGCTCGATCCGTCCCGCATGACCGCGCTGAACGTCACCGCCGCCGATGTACGCGAGGTTCTGCAGAAGAACAATTTTCTGGTCGGGCCGGGTGCGACCCGTGGCGAGTACGTCGGTATCGACCTGGATGCCACCACCGATGTGAGCCGGGTTGAGGATTTCAGTCGCCTCGTCATCCGCGGACAGGACGGCAACCTGGTGCGGCTCTCGGACGTGGCGCGCACCGAGTTGGGTGCCGAGAGCTATGAGTTCTCGAGCCTGTACAAGGACCATCCCGCGAGCTACATCGGCATCGAACCCACGCCGGGCGCCAATCCGCTGACGGTCGCGCAGCGCGTGCGTGAGGAGATCCCGGTCATCAAGGAGCGCATGCCCAGCGGCCTCGAAGTGATGGTCCCCTACGACGCCAGCGAGTTCATCGAGGAATCCATCAAGGAAGTCTTCACCACGCTGGCTGAAGCCGTGCTCATCGTGCTGGCGGTCATCTTTCTGTCTCTCGGCTCGCTGCGCGCCGCACTGGTCCCTGCGGTGGCGGTGCCGCTGTCGGTCGTCGGCGCTGCCTTCCTGATGCTGACGCTCGGCTATTCCATCAATACGCTGACCCTGCTCGCGATGGTGCTCGCCATCGGCTTGGTGGTCGACGACGCCATCGTGGTGGTGGAGAACGTGCACCGCCACATGCAGGAAGGCATGGCGCCCATGGACGCTGCCATTACCGGCGCGCGCGAGCTCCGCCTGCCCATCCTCGCCATGACCACCACGCTGGTGGCGGTGTATGCCCCGATCGGATTCATGGGCGGGCTCATTGGCACCCTGTTCACCGAGTTCGCGTTCTCGCTCGCGGGCGCAGTGCTCATTTCCGGGGTAGTGGCACTGACCCTCTCCCCCATGATGAGCGCCCGAATTCTGCGCGCAGGCGAGGAAAGCCGGTTCGAGCGCTGGGCCTTTCACGCCTTCGAGGCACTGGGTCGGGGTTATCGGCGCGCCTTGCACTGGAGCCTCGAGGGCTGGCCGGTGCTCATCGTGTTCGGACTGCTGATCGCGCTGAGCATGTTTCCGATGTACCTGTTCAGCAAAAAAGAACTCGCGCCCACCGAAGATCAGGGCATTCTCTTCGTGGCGGCACGCGGACCCGAGACAGCCACGCTTGATTACACCTCCGCGTACATGAAGCGCATGCTTGCGATGTATGCCGAGATCCCCGAATACATGGAGAGCTTCTCGATCATCGGTTTCACCGGCTCGCCCAATTCGAGTTTTGGTGGCTTCAAGCTCAAGCCCTTGGCGGAACGCGAACGCAACCAGTCGGAAATCCAGCAGGATTTGCAGCCTCGCCTGAACGCGCTCACCGGGGTCCAGGCCAATGCCTTCCCCCGCCCTAGCCTGCCCGGGGCGGCGCGCGGTTTGCCCATCCAGTTCGTGGTTTTGTCACCGGGCGACTATGCCGAACTCGATGCATCGGTGGACGAGTTGCTCGGTCGCGCAACGGCCAGCGGAAAATTCCTGTTCCTGCAGAAGTCGGTTGAATTCGCCCGACCACGAACCACTGTGGTAATTGATCGCGATCGCGCCGGCACGCTCGGCATTCGCATGGAAGACATCGGTCGCGAACTGTCCACCATGCTGGGTGGAAACTACGTGAACTGGTTCAATCTCGAGGGCCGGAGTTACAAGGTCATCGCCCAGGTGCCAGATGAAATCCGCGCGGACGAGCGTGCCCTGGAGAGCTACTACATCCGAACCCAGGGTGGAAAGCTCGTGCCCCTGTCGAGCATCGTCTCTTTCCGCTCCAGCGTGGAGCCCAGCGAACGGGCGCAATTCCAGCAGCTCAATGCGCTGACCTTGCAGGGGCTGGCCTCCCCCGGCGTCACCATGGGCGATGCACTGGACTATCTGGCAGACGAAGCCCGTGCGGTTTTGCCCAATGGTTTTGGATGGGATTACGCCGGCGTGTCTCGCCAGTACGTGCAGGAAGGCAATGCGCTCGTCCTGACGCTCGTGCTGGCCGCAATCGTCATTTATCTGGTGCTCGCCGCGCAGTTCGAAAGCTGGCGCGATCCGCTCATCATCATGATGTCGGTGCCCATGTCACTTGCCGGCGCGCTCGCCTTCATCTTCCTGGGTCTTGCCACCGTGAACATCTATACCCAGGTCGGGCTGGTGACGCTCATCGGTCTCATTGCGAAGAACGGGATCCTCATCGTCGAGTTTGCGAATCAGCTTCAGCGCACCCGTGGCATGAGCAAACGTGCGGCCATCGAGGAAGGTGCCATGGTGCGTCTGCGCCCCATCCTGATGACAACAGTGTCGATGATTGTGGCGATGATCCCGCTATTGGGTGCCGCGGGCCCTGGGGCTATCAGCCGTCTCCATATCGGTCTCGTCATCGCCACCGGACTCGGGCTCGGCACCCTGTTCACGCTCTTCGTAGTGCCTGCGTTCTACATGGCGCTGGCCCGCGATCACCGCGAAATGGCGGCACGGGAACTCGAAGCCCAATCCCCCGCGCGGACGCCGATGCCCTGAAGGCGCGGCGCCGTCACCCCCTCAATCCGAAGGAAGATCCCATGTCCAGCAAGCTCTTCGATCTCACCGGCAAAGTCGCGCTCATCACCGGCGGCAGCCGGGGCCTTGGTCGCGAAATGGCGCTGGCCTTCGCCGAGCATGGCGCGCACGTCGCCATCGCGAGCCGCAAACTGGAGAGCTGCGAGAAAACGGCCGCCGAGATTCGCGCCTATGGCGTGGAGGCCTCGGCCCATGCCTGTCATGTCGCGCACTGGAACGAGGTGGAAAAGCTTGCCGAAGCCGTGCTCGCGCGTTTTGGACGCATCGACATCCTCGTCAACAACGCCGGCCTGTCGCCGCTGTATCCCTCGCTGGATGCCATCACTGAGGAGCTGTTCGACAAGGTTATCGGGATCAACCTTAAGGGACCTTTCCGTCTAAGCGCCCTGGTGGCCAAGCACATGATGGAAAACGGGGGCGGGTCGATCATCAATATTTCGAGCACGGCGGCGGTGACCCCGAGCCCCGGTTCCGAGCCTTACTGCTCTGCCAAGGCGGGCATCAACGCGCTGACGCGCTCGATGGCCTATGCCTACGGTCCGAAGGTGCGGGTGAATTGCATCATGCCCGGCCCATTCCTGACCGACATCTCCAAGGCGTGGGATCTGGCGGCCTTCGAAGCGGGTGCGAAGCAGAACATTCCCCTTCAGCGCGGCGGTCAGCCGCATGAAATCGTGGGGGCCGCGCTGTATCTCGCGAGCAACGCGTCGAGCTACACCACAGGCGCCATTCTGCCGGTGGACGGCGGCTCGGGCGGAAATCCACGCATTCTCTGAGTTGCCCACAGAACGGGCGCATGCGCCCGTGGACGGCGGCTGGGGCGGGAACCCGCGCATTCTCTGAGCGTTAAACGACGTGCGTGCCTCGTGTGCGGGGCGCCTGCCCCATTGGAACGCACGCGCGGTCTTCTCGCGAGCGTCTCAGCACCCCTCGTGCATTTCCGCGCGGACTTCGCCGTTCTCCTCAACTGTAACCCGCACCGCTTTATCCGGGCGATCGGTGGCACTGAGACACATCACCGCCGAGCGCGGCGTCGTCCAGCGCAGCGCGATGTTACGCCGAGTAAAGGGCACCCCATCCCAGGCAAGTTCCGTCTGCAAGAGGCGGCGACGGGTATGGCTCACGAGATCCTCGACCTCCAGCGCGACCTCATGCGGGCCCTGTGGGAAACGGGGTTCGATGATGAGCGCCAGCAGACGATGGGTGCCTGGCGGAGAATCGGCGCGGTCGAATTCCGACGTGCGCTCGGCCTCACTGCTGCAGCCCACCAGCAGCGTCGCCATGAAGAGCGCGCATGTACCCCACCCACGGCTGGCGAGCCAACGACGCCTCATGCGAGCAGCTCCCGCATGCCGGCATCGATGAAGGCATTGTCCGCGGGCGCGAGGCCGAAGCCCGCCCCGTGGCCCCAAACCGATGGAATCATTCGGCACTGCGCGCGCGGCATCTGTGTCACTTCCTTCTCGTTATCCGCCACCCGGAAGTAGAGATCGGTCTCGCCCGGCATGACGATTGCCGGACAGGTGATTGCGCCCAGCGCGCGGGTGAGATCGCCGCCAAAAACCGGATTGTTGCTGATATCCCCATGCATCCAGCTGCGCGCCATGGCGATGAGATCGTTGGCATCGTTCTGCAAAAAATAATTCTGCGTCAGCATGACCACGTCGTCCCGCGCCCCAAGCCCGAGTTCACGGTAATGAGCCCCCCGCATGAAGTCCTGGCTGAAGAGCCAGGCCGCGTACACCTTGGCAAAAGTGAGCAGCCCGCGCAGCGGGGGGCTGCTGTACCAGCCTTCCTTGAAATCGGGATCGAGGCGCATGGCCGCGACAGCGCTGTCGATGAACAGGTAGTTGTGATCCGAAATTCGGGCCGCCGCGCAGATAGGCGCAATGGCGCCCACCAGATCCGGATAAAGCGCCCCCCACTGATAGGTCTGCATACCGCCCATCGAA
>JBIKOF010000115.1:0-6022 GCA_044358205.1 Gammaproteobacteria bacterium
CCCTCAATGGCCCGCCAGCTCGGTTTCGCGCTCATGGCATCGCTGGGGCTATCTCTACTGGCAGGATGCGGTAACGAAGAGCGGGTCGATCAGATCGCCGTCGCGCGGGAAGCCCTCGCAAAGGGCGAGTACCGCGCCGCCGAGATCGCGCTCAAGAACGCGCTGAAACGCGACCCCGAAAATGCAGAGGCTCGCCTGCTGCTGGCAGAGGGACATCTGCGCTTTGGCGACGGCCGCGCCGCCGATACGCAGTTAGATAAAGCCGCTGGCGCCGGCATGTCGGAGACCCGATTGCTCTTCCCGCGTCAGCAGGCGGCGATGCTGCAGCGCAAATACGAGACCGTACTGGCTCTGGATGTCTCGGCACTCAATCCGGACGAATATCCACTCGCACTGCGGGCCGATCTCACGGCAATTCAAGGGGATGCCGAACTCGGTCTGGGAAACTATGAGTCCGCAGCCAAGCGCTACGAAGCGGCCATGTCGCTGGCGCCAAACAATGCGTCGGCCAGGGTCGGACAGGCCCAGATCGCTGTGCACAACAAAGACCTCCCGAAGGCCTTATCACTGGCTCGTCAGGCAACCGTCGACGCGCCTGACTATGCACCTGGCTGGAGCCTCGTCGGAGACCTCACCAGTCAGGCGGGCGACCTCGATGTGGCAGAGGCCGCCTATACCAAAGCCATCGACCTGCGGGATACGAACCGCCAGGACCTGTTGAGCCGGGCCTTGGTTCATGTGTCCAAAAGAAACCTCGAGGCCGCACGCAACGACGCCAAACACCTCAAACGGCAGGGTTTCGACCTACCGCACGGCGCCTTCGCGCGCGGCGTCATTCTGCTCCAGGAAGGTCGGCTCGATCAGGCGCGCGGGGAATTTGAGCGCGTGCTGGCAAACAGCCCTAATTTCACCATTGCGGCGTGTTATCTCGGGCGCGCAACTGCGGCCAATCACCAGTATGAGCAAGCCGCCGCCCAGTTGGGTCGCTGCTTCAAGTATTACGGCGGTATCAATTTCATTCGCCGACTCTATGCCTCGGTCCTGCTCCTTAATCATCGTATTGAGGAAGCCGAGGAGGTCTTGGCACCTCTGGTGGAGCAAGGGACACCCGAGCCACTGGATACGGAGTTGCTGGCGCAGATCAAACTCGCGGGTGGCGACCCGCGCAGCGCCGTCAAGCTCCTGCGGCGCATTCTTGAAGCAGATGAGTCATCGCCCGCCGCGCACCGGAGTCTTGGCATTGCCCTGCTGGCAGCAGGCGAGTCGGAAGCCTCTGGCGACGCATTCAAGGCGGCAGAAAACCTCGAGGCAGCAGAAGCTGGGTCGGAGACTCAGGAAAGCGGTCGGCTGCTTGAGGCCAAAGCATTCATCGACGGCGGCCAGCCTGCGCTGGCCATTCCTCGGCTGCAGGAACTGATCGCGCAAAATCCAGCTGCCAGACGACCCGTGAATTTCCTTGCGCTTGCATTCCTGCGTAATGGCGAGCGGGACAAGGCAAAAACATTACTCAGCGAATTTCTCGAACGAGACCCGGACTACATTCTTGGCGCGACGAATCTCGCGCGGCTACACGCGGGGGACCAGGAGTTCGATCAGGCCATCTCTATTCTTCAGCGGATGAATGGCCGGGATCCGGGCAACCCGAATATCGTCGGGCTGCTGGTGGCCACGGAGACTGCCGTAGGCGCACCCTCTCGCGCCGAAGCCCATCTGGAAAAGGCACTTGCAGCGTCTCCCGCAGATCCCGGCCTGCTTATCGTCAAGGCTCGATTCGAGAAAAGTCAGGGCCGACGCGAAGAGGCGCTGGCGACTTACTCCAAGCTCGCCGAGCGCAAACAGGTTGACCCAGCGTGGCTGCGCGAACTGCGGGAACTGCAGGTCGCCGCCGGTTACTTGCCGCAGGCCATCGAGACCGCGCGGCGACTGGCGGATATGCCGGATCCGGATCCGCGAGACCTGCTGGCGCTCGAACAATTGCAGACGCGCATCGGGGACAATCTCGGCAGCGCACAGACCCTGAAAAAGGCGCTCGCCACCAATCCCGATGTGCTGGCAGTCCGCGTGGCAAATCTTCAAGCCCTGTTGCGTGCGAACGACCTCTCTGCCGCCCGCCGGGAGCTGGATAGCCTGAGCAAGCGACTAGGGACAAAAATGCCGCCAGAACTGGCCTTGCTGGAAGCAGGCCTCTTGGCAAAAGAAGGCGACACCGCAGGCGCCCGGGCATTGGCCAAAAAGACGCTTGCTGGTTCACCGTCCAGCCAGGTTGTGATTGAGATTGCACGGTTGCAGGGAAGCCTCGGACAACCCGGAGTTGCCATCGAAACCCTGGAAGGGTGGACCCGTGCGCACCCCAATGATGCCGCCGTAGCCTTCGTACTGGCCGACGCGTATGCGAAGCATGGTCGAACAAAAGAAGCGATTGCGCGGTACGAGGGCCTGCTCGAAAGTTCCAGGAACCAGCCTTGGGCCCTGAACAATCTGGCATGGCTGTTGCGAGAGTCGGAGCCGACAAGGGCACTCGATCTGGCGGCGGAGGCGCTGGCACTGGCACCCGATTCCGCGGCGATTCTGGACACCAACGGGACCCTGCTCTTAGCTCAGGGGAAGCTGGAGCCGGCGCTCAAGCATTTTCGGGAAGCCATGAGGCTGGCACCGGAGATCCCGGAGATTCGGCTGCATCTGGCGGGGGCGCTGACGGAAGCCCGCGCCTTTGAGGAAGCGCGTTCGGTGCTCAACGGGGTTGCGGGAGACGGTCTGGCGGCCGCACAGCGCAAGGAGTACGACGCACTGGAAGCCGCGCTGCGGGAGGCCCTCTGAGGGGGCTTTGCGGCAGAAGTTCACACTGGTGCGGCGTCAACCATCTTTACAGCAGACAGTGCGATGTCCCCGGGTTCTGTCCAAGGTTTTTACAGCCCTACCGCGCCCGGCTCCATAACCGACGCAAGCGCCTCGCAGATAGCCAGAACAAGTCGTCTTTAATCAAATAAAATCAACGAGTTGAAAAACAAAAATCACCACGAGCGAAAGCTGGCACCGCACTTGCTTTATCTGGAACCAACAACGGACGCGGGCCCCTACTGAGCCGCCACCCACCCCTCACAAGGTGGATGGCAAGGGAAGTGCCACACCGGGTGGAAACGCGAAACATATAGAGCACAGGAGAACGACCATGAAAATCCGTAAAACCCTGCTCGCAGCTGCATTCAGCGTGGCCGCGAGCGTCCCGATGGCCGCGAGCGCCATCACGGTCGACGGCATCGACTTCGAGACCGGGGCCATCTTTGAAAGCCTCAACCTGTTTGAAGGCCAGCAGTGCCCGACCCCCGCAGGCGGGTGCGTGGCGGGTTCTGCAGTTACCGCCGTCGGACAGAAGCTGATGGGCGTGGGCTACGTCACTGCTATTACCAATTCGGGCGGAACCAATATCTGGAGCACGGGCGACAACGGAAGAGAGCTTTTGGTTTACTTCTACGACTATCTGGCAGAAGTCATAGCCCCCATCACCTTTGGTGCGGTCACTATCGGTCAAGGCATAAGTTTCTCCGGTGGTAAGGTCGACATCTACTCGGCGCCTGACAACACCTTCGATGGCTCAAGCGTGACCGCCGCCATCAATTCCGTCACCAGTGGAAATCTCTGGTTGTCCCTGGTCGGTTCGCCCATCGGCGGGCAGGCTAACGGGAACGACATCACGCTGTTGGCCATTGCGACCGGGGGTCCCAACGCGCTGACCACGGGTTCGGTCTCCGGCGATGGCCTGCTGGACGTGACCGGCGGCCCGGCCGCCGTGTACTTCGACACCAACACCTTTGGCTGCGCGGACAACACCGCCCCGGGTTGCCCCAACGACGCCGACAAGAAATTCGTATCCTCCGGCAGCTTGACGGTGTCTCCGACCAACGGTTGGGCGTTCAGTGGTACCGGCACAGTGCGTAATTTCGCGCAGAGCGTGCCGGAGCCGACTTCGCTGGCGCTTCTCGGTGCAGGACTTCTGGGTGCAGGTTTCTCGGCACGCCGCCGCCGTCAGGCGAAGGCCGCCTGAGAACAGCGCGAGCGCCAAGGTCGAAGGCAGTACGCAAAATAAAAATGGGTGGGGACTCGGACCCGGGCGGCGACTGCCACCGGGCCCGATAAAAACAAAGTCTCCACACCGGTCTCCTGAACGGGGGACCGCCAAACCCGAAACTCCGGACGCTCCGCGGGCCGGAGTTTTTTTTTGGGAATGTTATGCTCCCCCCACGATGAAAGTGCCCTGCCATGTTTTCGCAATGCCCTGACTGCGGCAACGTGACCGAGGTGCGGGCGCCAACACTGCGCGCGGCCATGGGCATGCTGCGCTGTTCGGGCTGCGGCACGGTGTTCAATGCCTTGGCCGCGCTGCGTGACGAGGGGGGCACCGACAGCCCAGAGCGCACCGACACCCCCATCACCGCAATTGGGCTCATCGATGCGGACGCCATCGATGACGCGCGTCCCGCGGCGACGGTCGCCGAGACTTTGCTGGCAACCCGGTTAGACGGAGACGAAAAATCGTCGCTGCCGTCCCTGTCCCTCATGCGCCGACTGCTTGGGCAGACCGGAGTCCTTGCACTGCGAAACATCCTCCGGCACCGCCGGCGTGCCGCCCTGGGATTAGGCGCAATCGCGAGCGGAATCGCCGCCCTGCTACTCGCCGCCGGCTTTTCGGAATGGATGATCTGGATTGGTCGCGAAGCAGCCATTCATTCGCGCCTGGGCCATCTGCAAGTCGTCAAACGCGGTTACCACGCGGAGGGCGTCGCGGATCCCCGGGCCTTTCTGCTGCCCGCGAATACGCTGGATGGCTTTGCGCTGGAAGAAATGCCGCACGTCCGCACGATGGGGCAACGCGCCAACTTCAACGGGCTGGTCTCGCGGGGCGAAACCACGCTGAGTTTCATGGGTGAGGGAGTAACTCCGTCCTCCGAAAGTGTTCTGGCCAGAGAAGTTCTGGTGCACGCGGGTCAAGGTCTCTCGGATGAGGCGTCTGATGGTGTGATTCTTGGTAAGGGACTTGCGGGGAATCTGGGTGCCGCAGTGGGCGACGCGCTTGTTCTCCTCGGCACCGGCTCGGACGGGCGGGTATCGGCCGCTGAAGTACACGTGCGCGGCATCTTTCACACTGCGGTCAAAGCCTACGACGATGTCACGCTGCGGGCGCCTCTTGCGCTCGCCCAGCGGCTCCTTGGTGAACAGGGTGTTCATCAGTGGCTGCTAGTTCTGGACGACACGCGCGCCACAGCGGACGTGCAGGCCGAGTTGCTGAAGCGTCTGCCCCCTGACGGCGCGCTCGAGGTCGTGCCCTGGACTGCGCTCGCACACTTTCAAATTGCGGTTGAAAAGCTGTTCGATGAGCAGACCCGCTTCATCAACGGCGTGATCGCGCTGATCATCGTCATGAGTATTTCCAATCTTCTCGCGATGAGTGTCATGGAACGGACGCCCGAGATCGGCACCCTCATGGCTTTGGGTTTCCGGCGGAGCGCCGTGATGCGCCTGTTCCTGGTGGAAGGTTTCATCCTGGGCGCCCTGGGGGGCGGGATCGGACTCGTCGTTGGCTGGGGACTGGCAACTTTGGTCTCCCACTTCGGGATCCCGATGCCGCCAGCTCCCGGTATGGATCACGGGTTCATCGCGCATATTCGTCTCACGCCCGGGATCGCGGTAACAGCGTTCGCGATCGCCGTTGTCTCGTCGGTGCTCGCGAGCCTTTACCCTGCCTTCAAGGCATCGCGACTGGAAATCGTCGACGCCCTGCGGCGATCGCGTTAAAGCCCGCCGAAGCCCAGCCCATGGACAATTTCATCCTTCTGCTCCGCTTCGCCACGCGTAATCTCGCTCGCCAGAAAGTGCGGACGGCCATGACGCTCGGCTCCATCATGTTTGGTGTGGTCGGTCTGATCCTGAGCGGGGGCTTCATCGAGGATATCTTCGTGCAACTGCGCGAAGTGACCATCCATTCCAGGCTGGGCCATCTGCAGATCAGCGCGCAGGGGTATCGGGA
>JBIKOF010000116.1:0-5949 GCA_044358205.1 Gammaproteobacteria bacterium
CAGCGGTGTCTGCGATGGGCGCCGCTTCGGGCGTCGACAAGTCCCACGCCCATACCTGTGAGATCATCGGCGTATCGCGTGTAATCCGCATTCCCAAGCCTTTTTCGCTCGGCTTGCGGTGTCGTGAGCAGGTAATCGCAGCGATGGCCGGACTCGCGCAGCAATGCAATGAGGGAGTAAAGGCGCAAGCCGCCTGACGTGCGGTCATGGCAGGGAAACTCGCTATGGACGATGCAAAAATCCATCGGCTTCAGCTGCGTGCTTGTGGATTTCTAAGCTGACTGCGCAGCAGGGTGGGGCAGTCGCCGCTGCGCCCGGCCAGATAATCGACGAGACCGTGATAGCGGGCGAGTACGCGCGGGTTGCGGTGGAAGGCGGCAATTTCCTCGATAAAGTGACGGACACCCCAGTACCCATGGCGCAGACGGGACACATGGTCGGCCCGCCGGCCGGAACGAAAACTTGGCCAGCACGCGCGGAGCACGCTGATCACTGCGCGCAGCAGGAGGCGATGTCGTGCGCCTCGAGGAAGGTGGCGATCCGCGAAGTACAGCCGGTTGCGGGTCATGAAGTAGTCGACGAGCGGGGATTTGACCCCGCCGAAGGACACCGACACTTTGTGCCAGATCCTGGCTGAAGGCACCGCATAGCTCAGGTAACCGAGCTCCCGGCCCCGATAGCACCAATCAGATTCTTCGAACGTGAGAAAGTAGTGTTCGTCCATCAGGCCCACCCGGCTGATGACCTCTGCGCGGACCAGCAGGCAACTGCCGGTTGCGTAGTCGAGCAGGGCCGGCGCAGCGTCAGCGTGATCATCGCCCCGCTCCTGGTGCGCGAGACTTCGAAAATCCAGTCTCTCGGGGTCCCAGTAGCAACCGCCCAGCGCCTCTATCCAAGCACTGTACTTGCCGTGCGACAAGGTCATCGCCCCCAGAAAACCTGCATTCGGCAGGGTCTCCGCGGCGGCGATCATGTGGTCAAGAAAATCGGGTGCCACTTCCACGTCGTTGTTGAGTAGCAGTACGAAGTCTGGTGCGCCCGCCATGACGTGCGCGATGGCGCGATTGTTTCCTCCGGCGTACCCGAGATTGGCACGGTTTTCGACGATCTCGATTGCCGGAAACTGGGCCCGGATACGCGCTACCGAGTCGTCCTCCGAGCCGTTGTCCGCCACGATTACCCAATGATTGGCATAGGTTACGGCGGCCAATGAGGCAAGGCATCCCAACGTTTCCTCGGCCCCGTTCCAGTTGAGAACGATGATTGCGACCCGTGGCAGGCGGGGATGCAGCGTGTTCATGTCCGGGGCATGGCGCCGGGGACATTGCTCCAGCGTGCGGGCAAATAGGTCAGCGTTCCGGCAGGCAGCGCGAGGGTTTTTTCTGCGGCAGCCTGTACTTCAATCCAGCGCAGGCGATTGCCGTTCCAGATCCGCCGCTGGGCCCAGTCGAAAATCGTCATGCCGACGCCATAAGTGCCGGGGCACAGGGGAATGCCCTCGAGTACGAATTCGATTTCGTTGAGGCCAGCCTCGAGGTCTAGTGAGCCACTCATCAGGCGACTGGACGACTTGGTGACGAAAACCATGTCAGGTCCATGGAGGCCGATCTGGATTTCTACGTTGCGCAGCGACTGATGGGCTAGGAGGGTCAGGCGAATCGTCAGGTCATCGAACAATTCGCAGGTTTCGTTGTGCGCGTCGCTGGGTTCCCGCCCCAGCGTCATGCCAAGCAATTCGACCTCCCCGGTGGTGAATCCCGGGCGCAGGGTGTCATCGGTCTGTGCATCGGTGCCGCTGAGAGCACGCTGCACCGTGGATTCATCGAGGAAACGCTTGCACACCGCGCCCGGTTCGCCGTCCTGCACGATTTGCCCGGCCTTGAGCATGATCATCCGCGAGCAAATTCGCTCCAGTTGGCGAATATTGTGTCCGACCAGCAGCACGGTGCGGCCATCGCGGCTGATCAGCTGCTCCATCCGGTCGAGGCACTTGCGTTGAAACGCAACGTCGCCCACGGCAAGCACCTCATCGACGACCAGAATTTCGCTCTCCACTGCGGTGGCGACCGCAAAGGCTAGTTTGACCTGCATACCGGAGCTGTAGCGTTTCACTGGTGTGTCGATGAAATCGCCGATTTCCGAAAAGGCGACAATCTCATCAAATTTCCGGTCGATCTCGCGCCGTGACATGCCGAGGATAGTGCCATTCAGATACACGTTCTCCCGGCCAGTGAAGTCGGGCACGAAACCGGCCCCGACCTCGATGAGTGGTGCAATTCGGCCCGCCACCGATACACGCCCCGAGGTCGGGGCGCTGATGCGGGAAATGAGCTTTAGAAGGGTCGATTTCCCCGCCCCGTTGTGACCGATGATGCCGAGGACTTCACCGGCCTCGACTTTGAAGCTCACATCGTCGAGTGCGCGAAACGGTGTTTGATCTTCGCCTTCGCGCCCGAGTAACCGCCGTGTGCCGCGCATCAGACGTTCGCGCAGGCCGGCATGGGCACCCAGCCTGAATTCCTTGACTGCATGTTCCACAGAGATGATCGACATGTGGTCTCTCAGATGACGTCGGTGAAATGGGTTTCTGCCCGCTTGAACAGCAGGTAGCTGAGGGGCGCGAAAACACCAAGAAAGGCGAGCCCTGGCCATATCACGGTCAGGTCAGGTGGCTGATTCAGCAGGAGAGCCCGCTGCAGGCCATCGATGAGTCCCACCATGGGATTGAGCGCATAAAGCGTGAAGAAAAGCTCTGCGTGCTCACCACCCGCCCCATTGACGAGGAGTTTTTCCCGCACCATATGCATAGGGTAGAGGATGGGCGAGGCATACATCATGACGGTGAGCAGGACGGGCATGGCTTGGCCCACATCGCGGAAGTACACGTTGAGCGCACCGGCAGACAGCGCCACGCTGAGTGAGAATACGAAAGCGTAAAGCAACAGCGGCAGGCACCACAGCGCCTGCAATCCAGGCGTCAACTGGTACCAGGCCATCAGGCAGAGCAGCAACAGGAAATTGATTCCGAAGCTCGCCAGCTTTGTCAGCACCGAAACCAGTGGGAAGATCTCGCGTGGGAAGTAGATCTTGCGAATCAGCTGGGCGTTACCGACCACGCTGAATGCGCCTTCGGTGGCGGACTCCTGAAAAAAGGTCCATATCGTAAGCGCAGCGAAGACCAGTACGGCATAGGGTATCGAGCCGGTATCAAAGCCGATGATGCTCCGAATCATCGTGAACACGAGCATGAGCATCAAGGGCTTGAGTACGACCCACAGCACGCCCAGCAAGGACTGCTTGTAGCGCAGCGCCATATTCTTCCAGATGAGCATCCGGATGAGTTCGCCGGACTGGGAGAAGTATCGAGTCATTGAAGTTTTACTGTGCTCAGGGCGAAGGGAAGATAAGGTTCGCGCGCGTGCGCTGCAGCCACAGCCCGAGGGCGACGAGAATGTAGACCATCACGCCGTAGTAACCGGGGTGGGCGGCAAGCCCGGCACCCAGAAATGCATCCCGAAAACCTGGTTTGAGAATGCCATTCTGCTCGAGATAGCCCAGTTGGTGATGCGCGAACTCCTTTAGCAGGGGGTTGGTCGCAAGCCATGGTCCGAATGGTAGCCCGAAACCTTGCTTGCCTTTATGCAAGGTGCGGGCAGGCAGGAAATCCGCGAAAGCCTGGCGGTACAGCGGGCGCATCCTGCGCAGGGTCACTTTGTCACTCGCCGCCAGCGAGGCGGCGTAATCCACGACCTCTTCGTTGAGCATGGGGAATGCAACCCCAACGCCCGCAAGCTCGCACATCCGGCTTACTTTCGGCAGGTCGCTATCGGCCAAGGTGAGGCGCCAATCGAGTTGGAGCAGACGATTGACCGTGTGGTCCCGCTCACCTGCAGGGTACATCTCTTCCAGCAGCGCAAGCGGCCGGCTGCGGTCCAGGCTCAGCAGAAAATCCGGCGCCAGAATATCGGCCACGGGGATACGTTCAAGCAGGTTGTAGGTCATCAGCCTGGAAGGCAATGGCGTCGTCGCCTGCGCGACATAACTCACAAGCTTGCGCACCACCCCGCGTTTGGACCACGCGGGTAACGCGCCCAATGCGGGTTCGAGCAGGCCGCGCCGAAGGCCGCGGGGCAGGCGGCCATACAGTTCAAATTTCAACTGGGTCATGTAGCGGGTATTACCGCCGAACAGTTCGTCGCCGCCGTCCCCCGCGAGCAGCTGAGTGCAGCCGTGCTCGGCTGCCATCCGCGCGCAAAAATATGTGGGAATGGCGGATGCGTTGCCAAAAGGGCCATCGAGACCGTCAACGATCGCAGGCAGGCTGTCCACAATGTCACTCGGGGTTACGTAGTAACGCGCGTGGGGCACTGCGAAGTGGCGGGCGACCTCGGAGGCGTACTCCATTTCGTCGTAGCCATCAGCGTCGAAACCAATGGTGAACGCGGTGACGTCGCCAGGGCGTCGACGCGCCGCAAGCCCGGTGACAGTGGAGCTGTCCAGGCCACCGCTCAGAAAACACCCGATCGGGCCCGGCTCGAGCTGCTGCGCAACAGCGTTGTCGAGCAGACCCGGCAAGGCCGCGACACGCGAGGCGTCGGCCGGCAGCGGTCGTGCAGGGAAGCTGGGGCGCCACCAGGCAGCGAGGTGAGTGCGTCCATCGCGCTGGTGCAGGTAATGGCCAGGCAGAAGCCGACGCGCGCCTGCATGAATCGTCTCGGGGCCGGGGACACAATGAAAGTACAGAAAATCGAAGACGGCCTGCGAGGTGACCCGGCGAGCGACCAAGGGATGCTCGGCCAGCAGCGACAGACGGGTCGCAAAGGCGATTTCATCCCCGTTGGTGACATAGAACAGGTTTTCTGTGGCGTGACGGTCCACCGCGAGCAGCGTCTCCCCGCGGCGCGGATCGAGGATCGCAAGCCAGAAAGGGCCGCCGAACTGAGACAGCATCTCCGGCCCATGACGTTGCCAAAGCTGTAGCACCGTCTCTAGCCCAAGCCTGGCCTCGGGCCCATTGCCGCTTCGTGTGAGGAGGTAGGGTCGCCCCCCCATCGCGGCGAATATCCCCTCGTTTGAGGTTTCGACCCGAGGACCCGACGGCGTGTGCACAAATGCGACTTCGGCGTTGGATGTCCCGGTGGCCGGGCGGGTCGCCTTGATCAGCGCGTAACCTTGCGCAGCCATGCGCGAGACCCAACCACCCGGCAGCAGGGCTTCCTGACCGCTTGCACCGCCGAATCCAGCTCCTTGCATGCTCACATCCAGGGCCGAAACGGGTGAGCAGCGACCCGGGTCATTGTGCAGGCCGCATCATGCCTGTGCCGGCAAAAGCCCGTCGTAACGGGAGGGCAATCCGACATGGCTGACAACATAGCGATATTTTCCAGAGGCCTCGGGCGGGATCTCGTCCCGCATTTGCAGATTTATCTCGACCTCCCCCAGACGCAGGCGTAGACCGGCGCGAATGGCCTCGGCCTCTGTGCTCGACCACTCCGGGGTGGGGACGATCATGACTTCCACATATGTCGGCGAATGCTGGATGCACTTGAATGCGGCGACACCCGGACGTTCTCTCAGGACGTAGATCAGGGACAGTGCATGCATGACGGTTCCATCGCTGCGAACGACATAGTCGGTCTGACGGCCCGCGATCTCGCCAAGCACCGACAGACTGCAGCCATTCGATGCCGTTTTGCCCGCAAGCGTTACCCGGTCGCCAGTGCGATAGCGAATAAACGGTTGTGCTTTCGAGTAAAGGCCGGTCAGCACGAGCTCGCCTTCGACGCCCGGCGGGACCGGCTGACCAGCGGCATCGAGCACCTCGACCAGGCAACATTCGTCTGTGAGCAGCATCTGCCCGCCGGGGCTTTCGTGGGCAATCAGCCCCCCGTCACGGCAGCCGTATTCGTTTGCCACCGGTACGCCGAATGCCTCCTGAATCAGCGCGCG
>JBIKOF010000117.1:0-5866 GCA_044358205.1 Gammaproteobacteria bacterium
GTGCATGTGGCTATCCAGTTATCGACCCTGCGGAGGACCCCCGCAGGGACTACCGCTGCATCATGGATGTGAGCGGCGATAGCGGGCTGCTCGATACGCTTATCGGTAGGTTAGCCCCGGGTGGGGAAATCATCCTCGCCGGATTCTACGAGCAGCCACTCTCTTTTGCGTTCCCGCCCGCGTTCATGCGCGAGGCGCGCCTGCGGGTGGCCGCACAGTGGCAGGAAGGTGACCTCGCGATGGTCACCGAACTGGCTGAAACAGGCCAGTTGCTCCTTGACGATCTCATCACACATCGCAGCCCGGCGCGTGAAGCAGACGAGGCCTATCGGACTGCTTTCAACGATTCTGCTTGCCTAAAAATGGTCATCGATTGGAGAGGACAGGAATGAGCGCGACACAAGAACTCGGTTCGGTGACCACGGCGCGAATCTCCGCCGATTCCATCGGCATTCGTAAAGATAACCAAACTCCGGACCGTGCACGCGAGGAAGAAAATTCCGGTAAGGGCGCGGCGCGCCGCGAACGTCAGACGGAAATCATCGCGATATACGGCAAAGGCGGTATCGGTAAGAGTTTCACGCTTGCCAACCTGTCCTACATGATGGCCCAGCTTGGCAAGAAGGTGTTGCTCATCGGATGTGATCCGAAGAGCGATACCACCTCGCTGCTATTCGGTGGGCGCGCTTGCCCGACCATCATCGAGACCTCTTCCCGCAAGAAAGCTGCAGGTGAGGACATCCGGATCGGGGATGTGTGCTTCAAGCGCGATGGTGTGTTCGCCATGGAACTTGGGGGACCCGAAGTCGGCCGAGGCTGCGGTGGGCGCGGAATCATCCATGGCTTCGAGCTTCTGGAAAAGCTTGGATTCCACGAGTGGGATTTCGATTATGTGCTGCTCGACTTTTTGGGCGATGTGGTTTGCGGCGGATTTGGCCTGCCAATCGCACGCGACATGTGCCAGAAGGTGATCGTCGTCGGCAGCAATGATCTCCAGTCACTCTACGTAGCGAACAACGTTTGCTCGGCAGTCGAATATTTCCGAAAGCTGGGCGGTAATGTCGGCGTAGCGGGGCTGGTCATCAACAAGGATGATGGCACTGGCGAAGCGGCGGCCTTTGCCGAGCAGGCCGGAATTCCCGTGCTTTCCGCGATTCCCGCCCACGAAGACATCCGTCGCAAGAGCGCGGCCTACGAGATTATCGGCCAACCTGGATCCCCCTGGGCCAGTCTTTTCGAAGGGCTGGCGAGCCAGGTTGCGGAAGCGCCACCCGTGCGACCTTCACCGCTTTCTCAGGAAGCTTTGCTGGGCCTTTTCTCAGCCGATGCCGTTGGCCGCAATGTGAAGCTCGATCCTGCGACCATCGAAGACATGTGCGCCGCGTCCACCCTCGAGAAGACCTCACTTGAGGTCATCTATGACAACGCCTGAGCGCATGCAATGAACGGCCCGCCGACCACCTCCGTCACCCTCACGACCGCAGAAGCGGATGTGAGCCCCGAAGCGCGTGCCGCGCTGGCTGCGGGCGGCTGCCATGCAGGCAGTGCCGAACTCAAACGTGCGGCAGAGTCAGCCGGTAAACAGGAAATTCTGGACCGTTACGCGGCCGATTATCCCCAAGGCCCTCACGACCAGCCGCAGAGCATGTGCCCGGCGTTTGGCTCGCTACGCGTTGGCCTGCGCATGCGTCGCACAGCGACGGTTCTATCGGGTTCCGCGTGCTGCGTCTACGGACTGTCTTTCACCTCGCACTTCTACGGCGCCCGGCGCTCTGTCGGGTATGTGCCGTTCAATTCCGAAACCCTGGTCACCGGAAAGCTTTTCGAGGATATCCGCGACGCGGTTTTCAATCTGGCCGACCCGGCCCTGCACGATGCGCTCGTGGTCATCAATCTGTGCGTGCCCACGGCCTCAGGCGTTCCCCTGCGCTTGCTGCCTAAGGAAATCAACGGGGTAAGAATCATCGGGATCGATGTTCCGGGTTTCGGGGTGCCGACGCATGCCGAAGCAAAGGATGTGCTAGCGGCAGCCATGCTGGCCTACGCTCGCGGTGAGGCCATGCACGGCCCTGTGCAGGCCCCTCGAACAGGTCGCGCAGAGCGCCCAACCGTCACACTAGTTGGCGAGATTTTTCCCGCCGACCCGTTGGTCATCGGAAGCCTACTCGAACCGATGGGCCTTGCAGCGGGCCCAACGGTGCCCACCCGCGAGTGGCGAGAACTCTATGGGGCGCTGGATTGTCGCGCGGTCGCCGCGCTGCACCCGTTCTACACTGCGAGCCTCCGGGAATTCAGTAATGCGGGTCGCCCGCTCATTCCCTCGGCGCCCGTGGGTCTGGAAGGGACCCGCGAGTGGTTGGCCGCAGTGGGACGCGCCTGTGAAATTCCGGCGGAGCGTGTCGCGCAGGCCTCCAACAAATTGCTCCCGGGAATCAAGGCAGCCCTCGATGCTTCCCCAATCAAAGGCCGGATAACGCTCTCCGGATACGAGGGGTCCGAGTTGCTTGTCGCGCGACTCCTGGTCGAAGCCGGTGCAGAAGTCCTGGGGGTCGGCACCGCCTGCCCACGAACCGAGATGTCAGCCGTGGACGAGGCTTGGTTGGCGGATAGGGGTGTACCGGTGCGCTACCGCAGCTCCTTGGAGCAGGACATCGCCGATTTCAGGCAACATGCCCCGGACCTCGCGATCGGAACGACGCCGCTAGTGCAGGCTGCCAAGCAGGCAGGCTTCCCTGCGCTGTACTTCACAAATTTGATCTCAGCCCGTCCGTTGATGGGCGCTGCTGGCGCCGGCGCTCTCGCGCAAGTCATCGGTGCAGCGGTCGCGAATCGACCGCGCTACGCGCGCATGACGGAATTTTTCGAGGGGGTGGGAACCGGGGACAATGCCGGCGTCTGGCAGGACACGCCGGTGGCACACCCCAACTTCAAGGCCGAGCAGGCGCGCAAGCTGAAGCGGAAGCTTGCCCGCGAAGGGATGGGCAATGTTGATCCTTGATCACGATCGCGCCGGTGGTTACTGGGGCGCGGTTTACGCGTTTACCGCCATCAAGGGCCTGCAGGTCATTATCGACGGCCCGGTCGGTTGCGAGAACCTTCCCGTCACCTCAGTTCTGCATTACACCGACGCCCTGCCGCCCCACGAGCTGCCAATTGTGGTGACCGGGCTTGCTGAAGAAGAACTCGGGCAGCATGGTACAGAGCAGGCCATGAAGCGTGCGCATCGTACGCTCGATCCCGCGCTCCCGTCCGTTGTCGTCACGGGCTCGATCGCGGAAATGATCGGGGGTGGCGTTACTCCGGAAGGAACGAACATCCTGCGCTTCCTTCCGCGCACCATCGATGAGGACCAATGGCAGAGTGCTGATCGCGCAATCAACTGGCTCTGGACAGAATTTGGCCGCGGCGGAAACCGCGCGTCAAAGCGAGCCGCTGGGCAACGCCCCCGCGTCAATCTGATTGGTCCGATTTACGGAACTTTCAACAGTGCCAGCGATGTCGCGGAGCTAAAGCGTCTAATCGAGGGTATTGGGGCTGAAATCAATCTTAGCTTCCCACTGGGAAGTCATCTGGAAGACGTTCCCCGTCTGGCGGATGCCGATGTCAATGTGTGCCTGTATCGCGAATTTGGCCGCATGCTCTGCGAGAACCTCGGCAAGCCCTACCTCCAGGCACCAATTGGCCTGCACAGCACAACCAGCTTTCTGCGCTCTCTGGGAGAACTATTGGGGCTGGATCCCGAACCTTTCATCGCGCGTGAGAAGCACACCACCATCAAGCCCCTGTGGGACCTGTGGCGCTCCGTTACTCAGGACTTCTACGGCACGGCCAGCTTTGGCGTGGTGGCGACGGATACCTATGCGCGCGGCCTGCGCCACTTTCTAGAGGGTGAGCTAGGCTTTCCCTGCGCATACGCAATCTCCCGCAAGGCGGGCGAGAAGACCGACAACCCGACCATTCGCCAAACCGTTAAGGAACGGAGTGCGCTAGTCGTCTTCGGCTCGTTCAACGAGCGCATGTATCTTGCTGAAGCGGGAAGTCGTGCGGTCTATATCCCAGCCTCTTTTCCAGGGGCAATCATCCGTCGCCATACCGGAACCCCATTCATGGGCTACGCAGGCGCAACCTACCTCGTTCAGGAAGTGTGTAACGCTTTGTTTGATGCGTTGTTCCACATTCTGCCGCTCGCGCAGGACATGGATCGTATCGAGGCGACGCCTACCCGACAGACACAAATCGAATCCGCAGATTGGGAAGAAGACGCCCATCGGATGCTGGAGTCGCTCGTCGAAACCGAGCCAGTAATCCTGCGTATATCGGCAGCCAAGAGAATCCGCGATCGCGCCGAACGAGATGCGGTCGAAGCAGGAGAATCCATCGTAACCGCGGCACGGGTAGCCCAGACCCAGATCGCCCTGAAGACAGGAGCAGTGCAATGAAAAGCCGAACCGTGGACGCCCAGACATTTTCAAACCAGACCCATCGGGTGGCCGCCGTAACGCCAAGGTCAGCGCTTGCAAAAGGCGCTGAGACGGCCGACTTGCGTTTCATCTTTGCAGTTTGTGTTGCGGCCTTTTTGGTTGTGGCACTGGTTGCCAGAGTGCTAAGGGTCCGTTGGCTTGCCTCCGAAAAGTCAGGCGGCACGCTGCTCGATGAAGCACGAAGCGCCGCCGGCATGGTGGTCGAGTTCGTGTCCATGAACTGAGGTATTCGGATCGCTCGCCACCGACAGCGGTGCGAGGGGCGATGCGGTGTATGGCGTAATGGCCCGAAGGGCTGAAGGAGAAAAGCAGATGGCAGACAGCAGAGGCGGTTCCCTGTCGGGTCTCACCGATCAGGAAGCAAAAGAGTTTCACGCAATTTTCATTACGAGTTTCATCATGTTCACAGTGGTGGCTGTGGTGGCGCACTTCCTTGTGTGGCAATGGCGACCATGGTTTCCGGGGCCAGAAGGCTACGGCATGACGATTGACGCTGTGAACGGCGTCGTCAATTCCCTTAAGAGTGCGTTCGTCTAGAAAGGAGATTTCCATGTGGCGAGTTTGGCTCCTGTTTGATCCGCGGCGCACCCTTATCGCGCTTGCGACTTTTCTTTTCGTGTTGGCAATCCTCATCCATTTCATCGTGCTCAGCACGGATCGTTTCAATTGGATTGAGGGACCACAGGCGGGTGGCGCGGTAGCGATGCAGTCCCAGGCAGCATCGCGGGTTGATGGTTGATAGCGCACCGCTGGAAATAGATGGGGCGACGCACGTCGGTGTGTCGCTCCATCTGCGTCCATTCTGGCTTCGAGACTGCACCCTGAAGAGAGTTGGAAGGTAAGTTCTATGGCCATGCTCAGCTTCGAACGCAAATACCGCGTACGCGGCGGGACCCTACTTGGCGGAGATCTTTTTGATTTCTGGGTAGGGCCTTTCTACGTCGGATTCTTTGGCGTGACGGGTGCATTCTGTGCGTTGCTTGGCACCGCACTCATGATTTACGGCGCCGCAATTGGGCCGACGTGGAATCTCTGGCAAATCAATATCGCCCCACCTGATCTTTCAGTTGGGCTCGGCCTTGCGCCCCTGAAAGAGGGCGGCCTCTGGCAGGCCATCACGGTATTCGCCCTGGGTGCGTTCGTGTCGTGGGCCCTACGCGAGGTTGAAATTTGCCGCAAGCTCGGGATTGGCTGGCATGTCCCGTTCGCTTTCAGTTTCGCCATTCTTGCTTACTTCTCGTTGGTGGTGGTGCGGCCGGTACTGATGGGTGCCTGGGGGCACGGCTTTCCGTACGGGATCCTTTCGCATCTCGATTGGGTCTCGAATACTGGCTATCAGTACCTGCATTTCCATTACAACCCGGCCCACATGCTGGCGGTGACAT